>JAHEHB010000076.1 GCA_024644775.1 Deltaproteobacteria bacterium | reverse complement strand
ATCGGGCTGTCGACAAAGACAAAGAGATGGGGTATCAGATCCTTTCTGAGAAGATCATTCATATAATAAAGGACTTCCTGCGTTCGTTCCAGGGCAAAGCTGGGTATCAAGAGGTTGCCCTTCGCCTCCCATGTGGCGTTTACTACTTCAGCCAGTGCCTGCGGTATTCCGTCATGATCGGGGTGCAGTCTGTCTCCGTAAGTGGATTCGACGACAACGTAATCGGCCTCCTCGGTCAATACGGGATCCTGAATTATCGGCCGGTTCCATCTGCCCACGTCTCCTGAGAAGAGAATGGTATTTGAGTTTCCATTTTGCCCGATTCGCAGGTGAATCGAAGATGATCCGAGGACATGTCCACAATCGTGGAAAACCGCTTCGATACCCTCATTTACCGTAACCGGTTCTTCGTAGCGAATCGGCTCCAGTAGCGGTAGAGCGGACAGAGCATCATCGTGAGTATATAGAGGAACTTCAGGATAGCGCCCTTTCCTGCCTTCCTTTTTATGTCTTCTCTTTTTGAATTCTGCGTCTTCTTCTTGGAGTTTTGCGGAATCCATTAATATAATCTCAGCGATGTCTGCGGTTGCTGCCGTACAATAAATCTTGCCCTTGAATCCTTCGCGTACAAGTTTGGGCAGCAGTCCGCAATGATCGAGGTGTGCGTGGGTGAGTAGTACCGCATCGATGGACTCGGGAGGTACTGCAAAAGGCTCCCAATTTCTTCCTCTGAAGTCGCGTTCCTGATAAAAACCGCAGTCGACAAGAATGTTTTTCCCATTTGCCCTTACAAGATAGCGAGAGCCCGTAACATTTTGCGCGGCTCCCATAAACTGAATGCTGAGTTTCATGATTAATCCTTTCTAATTTTTTTGGAGATTGGAAATTTCAACGATTCGACGCTGAATCTCTTCTTTTAATCGAGTCAAATTTCCGACAATTTCTTCCAACTTTTCCTGCCAAATACGCATTGCCGCGATATCTAATATTTTGATTATTTTTTGCAACGCATGTTTCAGTCGTTTTCGATAGCGGTGATAAAACCGAAATCCAAGCAAAAGGCTGAGCAGTAAAAAGCTTCCCAGAGCAGCAAGTCCTTTCGCACTGAAAAGCGTGTGAACCATCGAAAGCAGGAGTCCCAGAATCGTTTGCCAGCCGGGCATCCCGATCACTTGCCGCCAGGCCGCCTCACCGCCGATGGCCAGGATAAACAGGAGAAAGAGCGTTCCGAAGACTAACTGCTGGTACGCTTTAAACAGGCGAAAGACCGGCAGCGAGGGCTTAGAAAAATGCAATCCAATAACGAGCAACAGGCGTTCTTTTAGATCATTAAACAGTGTTGCGGGCTGAACGGTTTGTCCGATTTTTACCCTAAAGGGATCTGGCAGGTTGTGAACCATAACGCGGCGGTGGAGTGTTTCCTCCAGCCACTCGAATTTTCGTTTAAAAGTTGCGGCCATTTCTTCCGGAAGGTGAAGATGGGAAACATCCGAACGCTCCCTCCCGGGAACGGTGAATCGGCTCTGATCGGTGAATCGTTTCTGCCAGGCTTCAAAAACAAGTGCGATGCCGTATCCAAATCCTGTGAGGCAGGAGAGATTTCCCTGTTGATTGATCATTCTTTGTTTAACATCGGTTTCAAGCCACAATGAGATGGCGTCCTGACCGGTTTTCATCCATAACGGCTGTTGTTCTTCCATGTCTTTGATGGAAGTTTCCAGAATCTGTTCAAAAATTTTGAGGTTTATCGACTCTTTTTGGAAAGAAGATAGAAATTGACGAATTTCCACATCCAGGTTGGCTGTTTTAATGGCGGTAATCTCTTTGATATGCCGTTGCTGAAGAATTTGCTGCCTAAAATGTCGAAACTGATTCCATGGCAGGATCGATTCTTTTTCAAATGCGTCCTGGGCTGAAAGGGCGAAAAGCACCGGTTCCCCTATACCGCTTCTCTGAACGTAATTTTGCAAACCTTCTTTCACGTGTTCAAGCGCCTCATAGCCATTTTGGGTCGATTGCCCCCCAAATAGCTGATCCACTTTATTTAGAACAAAGTAGAAATTCTGTTTTGCCTTGGGGACGATCTGGAGAAAATCATAGAATTTTCTATCCGCATATTTTTCAGGAGACGTTACCCAGAGTAGAATATCCAAATGCTCGAGAAAATATAAAACATGTTGGCGATGCTCACCGACGATACTGTCAAAGTCCGGAAGGTCACAAAGGATGATATTTTGGATAGTGTCGTTCCGATGCGAAACTGCTTGCCAGGGCACATCAGTCAGAGACAAGGACGATGGCAGGGATATCGTCGCGTGCTTGTATACCAAAACACGGTCCGTATGAGGCCGGCGATCGCTTGTGGCGGCAATTTCTGTTCCAGCCAAAGCATTCATCAGGGTCGATTTCCCAACTCCGGTTCCACCGAGGAGGCCGATCGTCAGGAAATCGCCTTCAATGGTGCCGAGTATATCGAGAAAACGTTTCCCTTCCATCGCGAAATGTTGGCTCTCTTCGGGCGTGAAAGAAAAAAAGGCACTCTGTTCCAACAGATGGCAGGTATCGGTGAGATCGTCTTTTAGTTTTTGAATCAATGCTTCCATAAGGTTGCTTGTTTTACTGATTCATCAAGCCCCTTCTAAAATTGGCAATTCGAGTTCACGCAAGCATTCGAATACCTCGGGGGGTGTCATCAAAGACTGAAGGCAGCTTTTGTACTGTTCATGTTGACGATGCAGGGCAGCAAGAAGTGTTTCCTGGTATCGTTTTGCCAGTTCCCGTGCAATTTTTTGGATTTCATGGTACGCGAAAAGCTCGACAGCCCCTTTTGTGACAAACGGGGCCAGTGCTGAATCCAATACCATGTCTAACATCGAAAATCCGCCGCCGATGGCGGTTTCAAGGGATAACAGAAGAATTGCCCAGAGTATGGATGTAGAGTAGATACCCCACTGCTTTCCCTTTGGAATACCCCTGGAAAGACTCTGAAATGTCTCCTCAAGCCACAACACCAACTGATCCTGTTCTTTCCATGTCAATTCCTGGATCTCCCGGTGCTCCAGAATAACACCGGCGTGACGAAGTTTTTTATAAAGCGGCGCCTCCTCATTCTGGGGTGAAAGTTCTTCAAAAACCGAGCGATTGAAGGTTTCGACGGCTATCTCAACCGAGGAGAGATCTAATTTTCCTTTTAGTTTTTCAAGTGCCTGCTTGTGTTGTTTTTCAGAGTCTTCTCTATGAAATCCGAAAAAACGGAGGGGAATCCAAAGGACCTCTTTGACCAGTTGCCTTGGTTTCGCTAGAACATCGTACCGAACGAAAAGCTTTCTGATTTCAATACGAAGATACGCTTTGCTTTTTTCCGAAAATCGTTCGGTTTCATTTCGGATTAGCTCCTGAGAGGTTTTTTCGTATAGGCGATCAAGCTTATGGAACCAGTTTTGGCAGGCCTGTTCCTCTTTTTCCAACCTGAGTAACAGTCGATTCATTTGCTCGTTAAGACGGGCCACTCTCTTTTGATGTTGTATCGCCTTAAATTGGTGAATCTGGTCGACCGTAAGGGTCTTTGAAAAAATAAGACGAAACTCCTGAAAACCGGACTGTTTAGTGATCGCTTGGGGAATTTCGGAAAACTCATAAAAGATGGTCCAGATTTGATCTTCGTCAACGAAAATTCCCTGTTTGGCAAAGACATTTATCAATTCCTCTTTGATGGAAGCATCCTTGGCTTTGTTTAACAACAGAAAATACGGCGTCTCTTCTTCCACAATGCGCTTAAAAAAATGAGAAGGCACCTCATCCGCATATTTTTCCTGGCTGGTAATGAATATGACGACATCGGCGAGCAGATAAATATTCTCTGCAATTTCATAATGTTGTGACTCGATGCTGTCCAGATCCGGTGTGTCGATCAAAATTAAATGGGACCCGTCATCTCTATTGTGTTCGACGATCACCATATGCCCGTCGGCGCCGGAAATCGGCCTGGTCTGGTGTGCTTGAAATGGCTGTCGATCTATTTTAAGGGCATCGACTGGAAAATCTTTCTCGATGGGAACACGTCGATGCGCATAAGCGATGGGGCCCTGTGTTTTGGGTCGTTCTATCCCCGTTTTACTCAAGGAATAACCGCAGAGTGCATTGAAGAATGTGGATTTACCGGTTCCGGTTCCTCCCAGGAAGGCTACCCAAATGGCGGAGAGGTTTTTTTTATAGATGAATATGGAATATCTTTTTGAAAGATCAAGGGCCAACCGGCGAATGCCTTTTGATTCAGGGGTAAGCCCCGGATAGCGAATCGTTTTTAACAACCGGGTGAAGTCTTGGTTCACGACAATACCTATTTAGAAACCGGTCATGTACCGGTTGAACATGCCAACAGTTGATAGGATTTACTTCTATTCTGTCTCATCTGATTCTTTTTCTGAACCTGGAAATCTGGCTCCGGCCGCTTCCGCGGCTCTGGCGGCTGATTCGGCTTTCACCGAGGCTTTTGCGGCTATACGGGCTGCACGAATTGCCTTTTCCTTTACTTCAAAGGCTTTGGCCTTTAACAGGGAAAATTCTTTTTCATTCATCTTGGACAGGGCAGCCTCCCGCATTTCTTGAAGCTTTTTATCCGCCATTTCTGATAATTCTATTGCCGATTTTTTAGCCTCGTCAGCTTTCTGTCGGGTATCGGCGAGTGCATCTAATGCCGCAGCAATTTCTCCAGCGGTTCCTTCTTCCGGTTCGGCATCGAGATTAATGTCTTCAGCGGCCAGTACTATGGCCACATTTAGTAGCCGGGAAAGTATGGCTTCGGGATGTTCTCCAAAGGGATCGAGCGGTTGATTCCCACGGAACCGGAAGGGGAGAAATACCAATGAAGCGTCGGATGAGTAGGCGGCAATAGCATCCGAATTGGGTTTGATAACCACCTCCGGTTCCGCGTCGATTCGAACTTCCTCAAGGATCTTCCGAATATCGTCGACCGTTTCGTTTGTTTCCGGGGCAAAACAAGCAGCGAATACCCGAAGCCGAACCTGCTTCCATACTTCGCTCTGCGTCATCAAATACGCGAGCAACAGCATCAACTTACTGGTAGCATCCCCCCACCACCAAACATCGATCCGTCGTTTTTCAATCGGTATTAAATTCAGATCTTTCCAACCATCCCTTTTTGCGTCCAGTACAATAATGTTACGGCCCAGCCGGTACGCGGTCCTGAGATCTCTACCATACTGACGTTCGCGAGTTTCAGAAGTGTCCGTGGGAAGCTGCTCAAACCAGTTCAATAGGATGGTATTCGCCTGCAAAGGTCCGATTCCAAACGTCTGGACCAGAGTATGAACGCCGACCGTACGATCGGGAACGGTCAAAACAAGGGAAAACGCGGCTATGTCGTGTTCATGTATATCCGCACGTAACTCCGTCTCAGCCTCTTCACGGAGTTTCAGCATTTTCAGCCCCTTGCCTTCAAGAATTCGGATCGCTGTTGTGAATCCACTGCTTCCCTGAAGCCAGTCGGCAAAATCCAATAATTGCCTGCGCCGATGGGAATCGTCGGAAAACAAAAGAATTTTGGGGCGCCAGTTACGAGGATGTTCCGGTTCGGCAGCAGCAGCCAAAAGATGCTCTCGAACCTGTTGAAGATGGTAGGAACGGCGGCTATCCGCCCACCGGGCAGGGCCGGCGGTCCGTTTGAGATACTGGAAAACCGCAAAAAGAACTGCAATGGCAACAACTCCCGCCCTCATATCGATGGCCAGCATCGTGCATAGGCAGCAAACCCCGCCTGAAAGGCTGAGTCGTTTGTCGAAAAAGCGAAATCTTGGACGAAAAGAAGGACTTTCGGTTCGCGCTTCATAGTACGTGGCATAATTGAGCAGCCCGTATGAAATGAGGAAAAACATGGACACGACCGGCGCAATGAGATTCAGTTGTCCCAAACCGATGGTGGTATAGGCAATACCGGCAGATAAGAGCACACCGCGTCTTGGATTATTAAAAGGGCCGGATCCTTTGGCAAACGGCAGTAAAAATGGAAAGATACGATCGCTCGACAGGGATTGTAAAATACGGGGTGCGCCCAAAAAGGAAGCCATGGCAGACGACAGCGTGGCGGCAATAACCCCTCCGTCAATGATAAAGTTTATGACCGCCACCCGTTTCATCGCCGTGTAGTCGCTTGTCAAATTGTCGCTTGGCAACGATCCGGCAAAGAGGGCGGCAGCACCAAAGTACACCAATATCGACAAGCCAACGGCAAGGAATGTTCCTAAGGGTAAACTTTTACCTGCGTCTTTTAAGTCTCCGGACATACTCACTCCCTGAGTAAATCCGGTCACCGCCGGAAAAAAAATGGCAAAAAGGATCCAAAATCCGAGACCATCATCGGGTGCGGTCCAGTTTTGTACAAATATTTCGGTATTCCACTTGGTAATACCCCCGATAAAGAATGAGAGGAGGGCGACACCGAGAACTACCATTACGACGTATTGAAATCGGGTTGCCCAGTCGGCGCCCAACCAGGCAAAAACAAATAAGAATGAGACCGCGATTGCCGCCACAGCCTGCGAATACACTTTTGCGTTTGCTGCAGACATGATTCCGGCCAGGACTTCCCCGAAACCAATACAATAAAAAGCGATGGAAACCGATTGTGCAAGAAACAGCACAATACCGATGGCCCCACCGAACTCGAAACCGAGGGTTCGGGAAATCAGATAATAGTCTCCACCCCCCTTTACCCGAATATTCGTTGAGATGGCCGATAGGGAAAATGTGGTCAGAATGGATATTCCGTTGGCAAGAAGAAGTATGATGAGTGTCTTGCCAAGACCCCCACTGCCTACAACAAACCCAAGCCTTAAAAAAAGAATGATGCCAAGGATGGTTAAAATACTGGGAGTAAAAACGCCCGCAAACGTCCCAAGAGTTCCCCCAGGCGTATCCCCAAGAGCATCTTTAGATTCTTGAGTTTTCAAATTATCTGCTTGCAAAACGAATCTATTTCCCTTCGATGTGCTTTCGGCAAAATTTATCATCGATGCTTTCGGTCTTTGTTGTCCCGTGGGAAAGATTGGCGCGCAGCACCTTACCATTGTAACCACCCGGCATTTTTTCAGTCATGGAAATAACCTCTTTTAGTTAATTTAAACAGTCACTTGCTGGTTTGAGGCCTCCTTTCGCTATATTGTATATAGAAAACCATATACCAGCATTCAAAAAAGAGTCAACGATTCTATTTTTAGTTTGCAAAAAGTGTATCGTGTATATATTCATAAACATTTACCATACGAGTCAGTTTCACCATAATCCATTTTGCCTAATTTTGGCATCAGACTCTCCCGCCTTCCCCCGCTTAAAGTCCGGGATTTTCGACTTGATTTTGGTCAAACTGGAGAGTTTGTTCAAGGTCAAGGAAGGAGACGGTAATGGAAAAATTAAAGATACATTTGTATGACGCAGGAAAATCAAAACCGGAAACCATCGTGACGATTCCTTTAAATACGCTTCATATCGCACAAAATCTCATCCCAAGCAAAACAAAGGACTCGTTGGAAGGAGAAGGAATAGATATCGGTAAACTCGGCGACCTGGCCAGTAAAAAAGTCCCAAAGGGCACACTTATAGAGATTGAATCCGCAAAAGGAAAACTGGTAATCGCCATTGATTAGGTTTGTTATCCTGTGGAATAATTTTATAAAATTTAGAGACTTCTGAGGACACGCCAATGAAAAATACGTCAAAAGCCATGGTACTTACCGGCCCAAAAAAACTGGTGAAGCAATCCTTTGATTTACCGGAAATCGGAGAAGATGATGGGCTGCTGCGGGTAGAGCGGGTAGGCGTATGCGGATCGGATCCTCCGATTTATGGTGGAAGACAAACACGTGGGCCACGGCCTTATCCCATTATTTTGGGCCACGAAATTGTGGGACGTATTGTCGATATGGGGAAAAACGCTAAATTGCGGCTTGGCGTTAAGGAGGGCGACCGTGTCGTATTGGAGTATGCTTTTGGGTGTGGAACGTGCGACGCCTGCATGGCCGGCAAATACACCCTCTGTGAAAAAAACTATACCTATGGATCCATGATCTCATGCAAGGCGCCACCGCATTTATTCGGTGGGTATAGTGAGTTTGTTTACATTCACCCGCGAGCCATGGTGCACAAAATAGGCGAGGAGATATCACCGGAAATCGGCGTACTTATTTGTGCGATATTAGGCAACTCGATTCGTTGGTTGAGACATATTGGGGGGGTTTCCATTGGTCAATCGGTTGTTATCGTCGGGCCGGGTTTACAAGGAATTTCAGCCGCAGCTGTTGCAAAAGAATCCGGAGCTGATCCCATCATGGTAATCGGCCGATCCCGAGATAGGGCCCGCCTTGAAACGGTTCAGCGGTTCGGGGCGGACAAAACCATCGTTTCCGAGGAAACGGATCCTATTGAAGTGGTCCGAGAAATCACCAACGGAAAGATGGCGGACATTGTAATGGATGTCTCGGGGAATCCGTCTGGTGCACAACTGGCGTTGTCTCTGGCAGGAAAAGGTTCAAAATTTGTGCTTCCGGGCCTTTATAAAGAAAATGTTTCACTGGATCTCAATGCCGCAGTCGTTAACGAAGTCCAGCTGCTAGGCGTATTTTCTCACGATTTTCGAGCCGTTCGCCCGGCCATCAAGATGGTAAAAAAGAAGCGATTTCCATTTGAAGAGTTGATTTCTCACTGTTTTCCTCTGGAAAATGCGGAAACGGCGCTAAAACTAGTGGCAGGTGAAGAAGGAAAAATGCCTTTAAAGGTTCTCCTAGATCCGAATCAGTAAATGGAATCCGGTAGCTTAACCGAAACAGGCTGACAAATGACAGAGCGTGTACGAATTTCCGACAACAGCCCCCTGCTCATTATATCCCTTTTGATCATAGACAGCCTGCACTTTGTCTTTGCGCGGATGCTGCTGCCGTACATCGCACCCGCTACATCCGCTATGTATGTAATGGCCATCGGAACCGTTGAAGTCGGGCTTTTCTGTCTATTTAGAAGACGCCTGCATTTTCATGTGTTGAAGCAAAACATATGGTTTTTTTTGGGTATCGGATTTTTGGTGGCGGTGAGCACAAATATCAATTATGAAGTCGTTGCATTTATCGATCCCGGTACCGCCACCATGCTCGGTAGAACCGCACTTCTTTTCGGTATCGGATTCGGCCTGTTATGGATGAAAGAGACGTTGAGCCCCTTGCAGGCCGTTGGAGCCTTTGTTGCGGTATGCGGCGTGTTCACAATTACCTTTCAGCCTGGAGACTATCTTCGTTTCGGTTCTATTCTCGCCTTACTCTCAGCATTTATGTATGCACTGCATGCTGCAATCACGAAACGATATGGTGAACAGATGGCGTTTTTCGATTTCTTTTTTTTCCGCCTACTCTGCACCTTCGGTATCCTTTTCTTATTCGCCATAGGACGACAAACTTTGGTTTTTCCCGATACGACAACCTGGCTGTTGCTTATCTTGGTTGGGACGGTGGATGTGGTTATCAGTCGTTCATTATATTATTTAGCGTTACGTCGCCTAACGGTAAGTATTCACGCAATCGTGATAGCCCTCTCCCCCGTTGCCGCGATTCTATGGTCTCTTCTGTTGTTTAATACATCGCCCACTCAGCAGCAGTTTATGGGAGGTATTGCAGTGATAACCGGGGTAATGATCGTACTGCTCAAGAGGAATGGATGAATTCTATCATAATGATTGACGAAAGGGGATCGAAAAAAAGCGGATAAAGCGCTTCGAGCTAACTTCTCGCTTGACATTAAGAAATTCATAATCTAAAAATTTTTTCACAGTTACAATTTTTGTGATAAAAATGAACCGCATCGCAAAATTGCATATATTTCGCGATCAGTATAGATTCGATAACAAACGTAATACAATAATCTTTTGGAACTATAACCAAAAAAAGGTGTGGAAATTTTCCACCTTATACACCCCCACCCAACCTCCCCCGTCCAGCTGAACTTTGGACACACTAGATACAGGGGGTAGCTGTAAGCAGCTGTTTTGAAATAAAATTTTTAAAACCGCAGAATGTAGAACAAGGAATGTCGAAGTAAAAACTTCATGATTCTGCGGTTTATTGTTCGATACTTGTTCGCCTTTGGAGGATTCGTTATTAAATGTGTTCAAATAGTTACAAGCACCTCCGAAGCACCCACTGTGTCAAGTGTGGGTAAGGGGAAGCCAGTCCAGGGGAGGAGCTAGAACTTCCCTCCCCGCGCGGGAGGGATTGAGGGAGGGGGAATAAAATCGGTCTTACCTTTGTTTTGGTTATAGAACCGTAGCCTTTTATCGTTCAATTCAATCACCAGTCGTGATCCTTTGGGTACCGGGAGAAAAATTGGTTTTCAATTCTTTTCAGTAAATTTTCGTTAACCCATAACAGAAAGGAGAATATCCATGATTCAAAAAAAATGTTCGGTTAGGCTACTGATGTTGTCAATCGTATCGGCGCTGCTGTTTTGTTTATTGGTGGCTCCAGTCTCTGCTTTTGATTGGAAAAAATATGCGGGAACGGAGATCCGCGTGATGGTTTCCAAGGCGCCCATGGCGGATGCGTATCGTAAACACTTACCTGAGTTTGAGGAGATGACCGGTATTAAAGTCAATTATGAGGTCTATCCGGAAGATCAGCGCCGGAAGAAGATCGCGGTGGAATTTGCTTCAGGAGCGAGTGACGTGGATGCATTCAATGAAGCGATTCATATGGAAAGAGTGAAGTTCGCTGATGCGGGTTGGTCCAGCGATATGAGCCAGTTTCTGGAAAACAAGGAAATTACCGCCCCGGAATTTGAATACTCCGATTTCAATGAAGGCGCTGTAAAATCGGTAACTTATAAAGGTAAACAATGGATGATGCCGGTGGCCATCGATGGGACGATCCTTTTCTATCGCAAAGACCTGTTCAAGGAGAAAGGAATTTCTCTACCCAAGAGTCTGGCTGATATGGAAAAAATCGCCAAAGCGTTTACCGACAAACCCAATTTCTACGGTTTCGTGGCCCGGGGTAAGCGTCATGCCAATGTGACACAGTTTGACCCCTATTTCTTCAACTACGACGGTCATTATATGAAACCTGACGGCACGACAAATTTGATGGCACCACCGTTCAAAGAAGCGATTGAGTGGTATGGCAAGATGCTGAGCAACTACGGTCCTCCGGGCGTGGCAAACTGGCACTGGTTTGAATGCCTCGATTTCTTTATGCAAGACAAGGTAGCGATGTATTCAGACGGGGCGGGTTTTGCCAGCCAGTTTGAGGATCCGAAAAAGAGCAAAATCGCCGGTAAAGTCGGTTATATGCTTATTCCACCGGGACCCCGGGGAACACAGCGTCCCCCGTTGTATGGAAATGGCTGGACCGTTTACACAGGGTCCAAGAAGAAGGAAGCCGCCTGGTATTTCGTTCAATGGGCGAGTGGTAAGAAAATGCTTGCTCGGCTGCTTCATTCCGGTATGTGTGTTACCGGTAGAACGAGTGCCTGGGAGACTTTGGACTACAGCAAAGCCGGTATGCCGGCCGATTGGTATGAAACTGCCAAAGCCTATCTGAAAATTGGTGAACCCGGGCTGCCCCAGGTCAATAACGTGGCCGAGTCTCGCGATATTGTGGGGGATGCCATCGTAGCGGGTATCCTCGGCAAAGACGTTGATAAAGCCATCAAAAAAGCAGACTATCTGTTGAAAGAGTCGATTCGAAAATCGAAATAAGTTAACATTTCTATCTTTACACAGTCAGCGAAGGCGGAAGGTCGGAACAAAATTGGATGCTCCGACCTTCCCTCCTTTCGCCTGAATCGTATTACACAATCAGCAAGGTACACCGATGGTAGATGCAAGTCTCGCTGTAACAAAACCCTTTTTTAGTAGGTGGAAAGAAGGGTTCACCATGAAAAATCACGGCTGGATACTCTTTATGGCCCCAGCCGCATTCATTATTTTTTTCATGATCATTATGCCCCTGTCTTACACACTCTTTATGAGCGTGCACGAATGGTTTGTCTCCAGCCTGTCGCAACCCAAATTCGTGGGTCTTCGCAATTATATTGAAATCATAGCCCGTGATACCGACTTGGAGATGGGGCGCTTTAGCTGGGCGATTTTCCGGACATTTCTTTACACCATTCTTGGGGTATGTGCACAGACCATTATTGGGGTCTCATTGGCCGTGCTTTTCAACCGTCACTTCATGGGGAAAGGACTTATTCGTACCCTCTCACTCTTACCGATGGTGGCAACACCGGTGGCGATATCGCTGGTATGGATGATGATGTTCAACCCCAGCCTGGGCGTACTCAATTACTTCCTCAGTTTTCTGAATTTGGGCCCCCTGGATTGGGTCGGTACAGATACATGGGTAATACCGTCACTGGTCATGGTTGATACGTGGCAATGGGTACCGCTGATCACGCTGATCACTACAGCGGGTCTGGCTGCTTTGCCCGTTGAACCGTATGAAGCAGCTCGCATTGATGGCGCAAACAACTGGCAGATGTTTTGGAGAATTACCTTACCGCTGCTTCGCCCCACATTAATGGTTGCGATTCTTTTTCGGGCCATCGACTGTCTCAAAACCTTCGACTCCATCATGGTTATTACGTCAGGAGGTCCGGGCACGGCATCCGAAACACTAAACCTCTACATATTCCAGCAAGCGTTTGATTACTTCCATTTGGGTTATGCCTCAGCGTTGATTGTGATCTTTTTAGCGATCGTTTTGGGAGTCGCCCTGGTGCTCATTAAATACCGTCGCCAATCCTTAATTGATTATTAAAGTGAAATAAATCGGGGTGCGGAAAATCGAATGGCAATGAATGTTAACCAAATTAGAATATTCAAAAATACCACGTTTTATGTAACACTCCTCCTTGTGATGATTCCTGCCGTTTTTGTTTTTTTCTGGATGTTGCTCACCTCTTTTAAAACGCCGATTATGGCAACCGCCTATCCACCGGTTTGGATTTTCAAACCGACATTTGAGAACTATATTGAAGCATGGCGGCAAAATCCGTTTCTGCAATACACGCTAAACAGTATGATTGTGGCTGTCGGCACTACGCTATTGGGCCTGATTGCCGGTCTGCCGGCGGCTTATGCCATCGCACGTTGGCGGCTGCAGAAGCTTGCGGTGGGTATTCTCATCGCTCGTGTGATACCCGGAATTAGCCTCCTTGTTCCCTGGTATCTGTTTTTCCGGAAAATCGGTTTGGTTGACACCTATCTTTCTCTCATTTTATCTCATCTTATTGTTGGCATGCCGCTTATCATATGGGTAATGATCAGTTTCTTTGAGGATATACCGAAAGACCTGGAGGATGCCGCAATGATTGACGGGTGCAGCATATTCGGATCCTTTCTGCGTGTTTGCCTGCCATTGGTCAAGCCGGGTATTATCGCAACATCGATCTTAAGCTTTATTTTTTCATGGAACAATTTTATGTTCTCCTTAATATTGGCCGGAAACAAAACGCGCACCCTCCCTGTAGCCGTTTATAATTTTATGTCATACGATGCCATTAACTGGGGGGGACTTTCTGCGGCTGCGACGCTTATCACCTTGCCGGTTCTTGCCTTAGTCTTTTGGGTGCAACGGTACATTGTTCATGGATTGACCTTTGGCGGGCTGAAAGGTTAGTCTATTAAAAATCTTTGCATAATCTAAAATTAATGTGACAGGAATTCTGATTTCTGCCGACTAAAAATTTGAATGTATCCACATAAGCGGTGATTCTGCCTGAAATTATTGCTGAAACAGTTATTTTTACTTTCAATTTAGAATAAACAAAAAATGGAAGCGTTTTGGTTCTTAATTGCGTTTATGTGCGGTTTGTTTGGGTTTCACCGCCTCTTTTTGATGGGAATATACTTATGGTTCAAACATAAGGAAAAATACACCCTGCCGCCTGAGGCGTCGAATTATCGACCGCATGTTACGATTCAGTTACCAATATACAATGAACGATATGTCGTGGGACGATTGATCGATGCGGTATGCAATATCCAATATCCTCGCCACCTGCTTGACATTCAGGTCTTGGATGATTCGGATGATACGACCCGCCAGCTGATCGATACGATTGTAGAAAAAAAACGCAAACAGGGCTACTCGATTCACGTGATTCGCCGACTTTCTCGAATGGGGTATAAGGCCGGGGCGCTTCAACATGGTTTGTCATCAGCCAAGGGGGAGTGGATCCTGATTTTTGATGCAGACTTTATTCCCCAGCCGAATATTTTGGAAAAGGCCCTGTTGTATTTATGCGATTCCAAACTCGGCATGGTTCAATTTTGTTGGGATCATGTGAATCGCAACTTTTCTCTTTTAACCCGTATCCAGGCATTGTTTCTAGATGGTCACTTTCATATCGAACATTTTGCCCGCAACCGATCCGGACGCTTTTTTAACTTTAATGGAACCGCCGGGATGTGGCGCAAAAGGTGTATCACCGACAGCGGCGGATGGCAATATGATACCCTTACCGAGGATATGGATTTAAGTTATCGCGCCCAGATGAAAGGATGGAAATTTTTATACTTGCCGGACATTAAGGTTCCTGCAGAACTGCCCATCGAATTATCCGCATTTAAATCTCAACAACATCGCTGGGCAAAAGGGGGTATTCAGACCGCCAGAAAAATCCTTCCATCTCTTTTCAGGTCGAGTCTGCCATGGTCTATTAAGATTGAAGGGGCATTTCATATGCTGGCAAATGTAATGTACCTTGTCCTGCCCTCTATGATGTTGTTGATGCCCCATGTGCTGAAAAACACATCCTGGCTGACATTGTATCTATTCAAATCGGTTTTGTTATTTTCATTTATCTCCGTAATTATTTTCTACATCGTTGCGGCATGGGAATCATCCCTATGGTATCTTATCCGCAGCATAAAAGATATTCCATTGTTGATGGCTGTCGGCATCGGGCTTTGTATCAATAATTCCCGCGCAGTGCTGGAGGGATTTTTTTCAAACACGGCCGTCTTTGTTCGAACGCCCAAATACAATGTAACCGTAAAAAAAGACCCCTGGAAACGCAATGTATATCGCATCAAGCGACTGCCCCTGTTTTGTGTGGAAGTTTTCTTTCTAATCTATTTATTGATGATTTTTCTTTATTGTATTCGAACAACCGCATTCCACATATTTCCCTTCCTTGCAATATTCATAATGGGATTTGTCTATTTTGTAACTTTGGGACTCAAACAGGCGTTGCTCAAATAATAATGCCATAGTAGTCGTGCGGCGACGGCTCTCCAAGGTTTCCAGTTCGTGCTGAGGATATCGAGTTCTTTTGGAGTCGGGCGAGACTTTAGTCGTTTAACCTTTTGGGCGGCAACGGCCAATGCAAGATCCTCTTTCGGCCAGATATCCGGCCGGCGAAGAACCATCAGTAGATAAATATTCGCAGTCCAGGGGCCGATACCCTTGACCTTGGTAAGCTCAGACTGCACAGTCATGTCGTCCATCGCATCAAGCCTATTCAGGTTGAGATGTCCGTCGACAATCGCTCCGGCTAGGTTGCGGCCATAAGCGGCTTTTTGGCGGCTAAACCCGATCGCCTTTAGTCTATCATCATCCAATTCGAGGAACCGATCGGGGGTGAGCGGGGAGATTGCCGCTAGAAGGCGATCATAAGCTGCCTTGGCGGATGCCAAGGAAACCTGTTGCTCCAAAATAATGTGTATAAGAGTGGGAAATCCCGGATCACGCGCCCACATCGGAGGTGGGCCCAGTGTCGTCAGTACTTGTGCCAGATCGGGATCACTATCACATATATATTTTAAACCCAGTGAAAAGGTTTTTTTTATCAGTGGCGCTGATTTATTTTCAGATATCACTTCGACCCTGTTAAATAATTTTCTGGTTTCTCAACAGGCAAATAATTTTATCAGGTGCAAAGGGTATTACGTTTAACGCAATGTATCAAGGGGATTATTGAAACGGGAAACCTATTCGGGGTGAGCAAACGCTACGAATGTCACTTTGTAAGGAGTTTT
>JAHEHB010000075.1:5017-16080 GCA_024644775.1 Deltaproteobacteria bacterium | reverse complement strand
TTTTACGGAAAACGCTGCCACGGAATTGACTGCTGAGTTTCAGGGAAGACCCGATCTGATTATCGGCAACTATTCCGATGGGAACCTGGTGGCCTCACTGCTGTCGGATCATTTTGACGTCATTCAATGCACGATTGCCCATGCGCTTGAAAAAACAAAATACTCACACTCCGATCTTTACTGGGAAGAAAAAGAAGAAGATTATCATTTCTCCCTCCAATTTACAGCGGATCTGTTCTCCATGAACAAATCGGATTTTATCATTACCAGCACCCATCAGGAGATCATCGGCACCGAAGATACCATCGGTCAGTACGAGGCTTATCAGGCCTTTACCATGCCGAAATTGTACCAGGTCATAAACGGCATCAATCTATTTGCACCGAAATTCAATGTCATCCCACCCGGTGTGGAAGACACACTTTATTTTCCTTACTATCATGAGGACAAACGGGTTGAACAGAGAAAAGAACAGTGGACCCGGCGGTTATATGTAGAGGATGATGCGGATATATTCGGCACATTGGACACACCGGACAAACCCGCTATTTTCACCATGGCCCGGCTGGACCGGATCAAAAATATTACCGGATTGATCGAAGCCTTTGGAATGAGCAAAAAGCTTCAGCAGATCTATAATCTTGTTTTTGCAGCCGGCACCATTCACATCGAAGCGTCTAAAGACATGGAGGAGCGAAATGAGATCAGCAAGGCATATCGTCTGATTGAACAATATAATCTTTACGGCAGTGTTCGATGGTTGCCGAGTATCAATAAACTGGAAACCGGTGAGGTCTATCGGGTGATTGCAGACCACCGGGGTATCTTCGTACAGCCCGCTTTGTTTGAGGCCTTTGGTCTGACCATCATCGAAGCCATGGCGTCCGGGCTTCCCACGTTTGCTCCCAAGTTCGGCGGGCCTTTAGAAATCATTGAACACGGGGTCAGCGGTTTGTTGTTAAATACCAGTAAACCGGAGTTGATCTCAGAAAGCCTTGAGGCGTTTTGCGATAAGTATGAGAAGGAATCCGATTACTGGGATACCATTTCAAGAAACGGCATCGATCGCGTGGAAAAGCATTTTAGTTGGAAATTATACAGCCAGCGACTCATTAATCTCACTAAACTTTATGGATTTTGGCGTTACACTGAATCCGCAAGGGGGATGATTGAACTCGATCGTTACTGCGACCTTATTTATCAATTTCTTATTAAGGATCGTTCACTGAGTATCCAATAGGCAAATCTATTCCATGTGAGGATCTATCAGCACCATGACATTGAGATTGGTTCCCTTAAGGCCAATGTCTTCCATAGAAAGCGAAATGGAAGTCCCATGTCTGACATTCGGCGGTATGCTCAATGAAAACTCTCTTTCAGCATTTCTTCTTCCGTATCCCATACAGACCGGGCAAAAGAAATCCTCCCAAAATCCTGTTTTGCTGCATCTTGGACATGGTTCAATAACCGGTACGGTTATGGGAAACAATCCGCCTTCTCGTGCTTCGTCCGGAGACAGTATTACCTCGTAGTAAAGATCTTTTGTTGGGGTTCTGACACGCTCTTTGTTGAAGAATCCCGGCAAAAATCCCTCAAAAAATTCGTCAACAAAGGAAAAATGTTGATCTAATCCATCATAAATGGAAGTTCTTTTTTTAATGACTTCAGGTACCCGGGAGACGCTTAGCGATGAACCTTGATTTTTCAATTCCGCGTCATACGTTCTCCGCTTTTCCTCATCGACGAGTGTTTCATAGGCTTCCCGAACTTCGATAAGTTTTTCCGCTCCTTTTCGAGAATGGGATATATCAGGATGGTACTGTTTGACAATTTTACGGTAGGCTTTCTTGATTTTGTTCACATCAGCGCCTCTACTGATGCCCAATACAATGTAATAATCTTCAGGCATCGTATCCCTCCGTTAATACGGTATCTGCAAAGAAAACAATGGCCAAAAATATAGTAAAAAAAATATTCAGCCAAAAATAGCGTCGCAGTCTCTTCCGAGCCACGTTGGTCAACGATGGAATATTTATGGCTGGAGCTTTGCCAATCTCCATAGCGCAAAGCTCCGGCTCAAACCAAAAGCGTTATCCTGTTTTGATTTCTATTTTCCGAGGCGCTGCCTTTTCAACCTTCGGCAGGGTCAGCCTCAACACCCCGTCATTGAGCTTGGCATCGATTTTTGCCTGATCAATAACTTCTGAAAGCGTAAACTGCCGATAATATTTACCTGTTTCATATTCTCTCATAATGTTTTCTACGCCGGTTTTTTCCTCTGCTTCGGCATCCGCTGAAAGGGTCAGGGTATTTTCTCTAAGATCAATAGATAAATGATCCGCCGTTACTCCCGGAAGATCGGCAAGCAATGTGATCTCATGTTCTGTCTCAAAAATGTCGACGCTGGGAGTAAACACCACTCCCGGCCTGGTTTGCTCGGCCGGAGATGCTAGTTCTTGCTTTTCTGTAACTTTAAGATCTCTGCTCTCTGTATTAGCCATGGCGAAATCCTCCTTTCATTTAACCGTAATTTGTCTTGGCTTGACGGATTCTGCCTTAGGAAGCGCGACTATCAGTATTCCATTATCTAATTTGGCTTCAACTTTATCAGAATCGATGTCAGTAGGCAGTCCAATCATTCTTGAGAAATTTCCTGCTTCTCTCTCGCGCCTGTGATATCTGGCATTTTCCTTTTCAGCTTGAATTTTTCTTTCACCGGAGATAGAGAGGCTGTTTCCGGTAGCCTGGATTTCAAGTTCGTCTGCCTTTACTCCTGGAAGTTCCGCGCGAACATAATAATTGTCCCGATCTTCACTAACATTAACTGATGGAAACACACCCGCATGTGCTCGTTGCAGGGAAGCACCTGAATAATCATCAAATAAACGGTCCATTTGTTGTTTCATACGCCCCAGTTCTTCAAATGGACTCTTTAATCGCCAGGTCGGGACATCATACAATCTTCTGTAAATCATGACTCAATCCTCCTTTTTGCGAATTTTCGATCATTTTTCGTCATTTACCCCGCTGCCTTTTTATAGAAATGATAAAAACAAATTGATGCATGTCAAGATCGTAAATAAAAAATTATTGCATTATGCAAAATAAATTTTATAATAAGTAATAAACTGTAATTTAAGATTATTGAGGAGAAAAAATAATGAAAGAGCAAAGATATGAAAATTTCCATATATTTTTGCCTCAAACTTCGACCTCTGATCTGAGAGGTAAACAATCGGTAAGAGCGACATTTAAATTGACCGAACAATGTATTGCTGCCGTCAGCATCGTGTCCGCCCATTTAGGGATTAAACAAAAAACACTTTTCGACCATATGATTGAAGACACTGAATCATTGAGTATGATTGCTCGGGAAATACAAGAATCTGATATAACAAAAGAAAGTCGAATTCAAAAAACATTTGTTATTAGCCGCAAGACATTGGCCTCCCTTGAGGAAGTCTCTACAACATATAATGCCCCCCGAGATGCGCTGGTTGAATATTCAATATTAAGGCTTTTACCGATTATCGCCAAAGAGCGAATCAAACATGAAAAGCGAAAATTGGTTTTCGATCGGATGACGAATCATATCAAGGCCGGTAAAAAAATACTAAAAATGGCAAAAGAATCTTTGGGAGAGGAAGATCAAGTTTATACCCGATTCGAATCGATGATCAGCACATATGAAAATGTATATGTGAGCATCAAATCGTACATTGAAAAGGGAAGAATCATTGAAGAATTTAAATCTGAATCCTTAATGTCACAAATGGATCCAGATGATTGATTTTTGGGGTGAAATATGCCCACAGAGCAGATCATTGTTCTGATTTTATGTTCATAATTTTACAGTCAAAAAAACACCCTTGACAGGATAAAATTCAGAATTAGATTTTTAGATATCCCGAAATCCGTAAAGTAACGTGAATATGTAATTATATGTGACAGATGATTTAGCCAATTATTTTTCATTGTTCCTGTCCAATTGAGTGCACCTTCATAGGAGGCACGTTTTTCGATCTATTCAGAGGCAACGCCAGTTGGAGGTGATTATGAAAAGTAATTTGAGAAAAAGCCCAAAGCCTTTGTTTGAAACTCTCCAGTTGGAAGCGTATTTAGATCCTACATTCAACCAAAAATTCGAAAATGATTTCCTGAACGCACCCCCTCATTTTCCGAATCCCCCGCCTTAGCGCTGTTTTTTTACAAAAAAAACATCTCGAATTTGAAAACCAATCGAGCGTTTATGAAAAGCCACAAATCCCATCGGGAGGTGTTGAAATGTTTGGTACGCGTTTACACCGTATTCATTTAATCGTCTTAATGATCAATTTGGGATCGTTTTTTATACAGGTCGAAAGCCCTGCCTATGAAAAAAATGAAGATAAGGTCAAATCGGAGCGGCTCATAGTGATGGCTGCGGAATATCCCGGTGTGGAGATCTCACCGGATAAAGACAAAGTGAGCCTTGACCTTAAATTTACCAACAAGGGGCGCAGCGATGAAACTGTCAAGGTTTGGGTTGCTGAAAAGCCCAAGGACTGGAACGCCAGGATCAAAACCTATCAGTACACGGTAATGGGGATTCATGTGCCTGCAGATAATGATAAGACCCTTACCTTTGAAGCCGAGCCGATCAACGGAGCAAAGCCCGGCGAATACACGTTTCGGGTCGAGGCAAAGACTCCGGACAATGAATTCAAAATGGCTCAAGATATTATTATCGGTGTAACGGAAAAGAAAGAGGAAGGTAAAAAGGAGTCCAAAGGGGTTAAACTGACCACCTCTTACCCGGTGTTGCGCGGACCCTCGGATGCAAAATTTGAATTTTCGATGGAGATTGACAGCAAAATCGATAAAGAAATTGTATTTGATCTTTCAGCCGACGGTCCGAAAGGTTGGGATATCAATTTTAAACCCGCCTATGAGGACAAATTTATATCAAGTCTTCGCTTAAAGGAAAACGGTAACCAAACAGTGGCCGTCGCGGTAAAGCCTTTTCTAAGAGCCAAAGCAGGCGAATACCCCATCAATGTGAGGGTCGGTTCCGGTAATGCCAAGGCCGAGGCGACGTTAACCGTTATTCTCACCGGCACATATGGATTGGAAGTGGGAACTCCCAGCGGAATTTTGGCCCTTGATACAAGAAAGGGAAAGCCGTCGAATATGTCCATTTACGTGAAAAATACGGGTACTGCTACCAATAACGGTATAAAATTCGCATCTTTTACACCGGAAAATTGGAAAGTTTCATTTGATCCGGAAAAAATCGATGCCATTGAGCCCGGGGAACTGAAGCAGGTTGAACTCGCTATCACACCCTTCGAAGAGACCATAGAAGGGGACTACTCGGTGGGTGTGAAGGTGGAGGGGGAAAAGGCCTCCAAGCCGCTTGATTTCAGAGTCACCGTGCACGGTTCAAGGGCCTGGGGATGGATTGGGATTGCGGCAATCGTTGTCGTTGTTCTCGGACTCACTGGTTTATTTCGATGGTTTGGGAGGCGCTAAAATGGAAGCAAAAGAGATCATTGAAACAAAAGAATTAACCAAAACATACAACGGCCAGGTGGCAGTTGATAAACTCACATTTCAACTGATGGAAGGTGAGGTGTTCGGTTTTTTGGGGCCTAATGGTGCCGGAAAAACCACCACTCTGCTGATGCTGTTGGGTTTAACGGTACCCAGCAGTGGAACTGCGAAAGTATTAGGGGTTGATCCAAACCGCGATCCCATTAAAGTAAAATCGCAAATCGGTTACTTGCAAGAGAATATGGGATTTTACAGTGACTTAAATGCCAGACAAATGCTTCGATTCGTGGCAGATTTAAACCGCCTCCCGGCCGATGTTATGGAAAATCGAATTGAAGATGCATTAAAAACCGTTGGCCTTTATGAGGAAGCGGAAAAGAAAATAAGTGCTTATTCACGTGGGATGCGCCAGCGGCTTGGAATTGCCGAGTTACTCATAAAGGAGCCGAAAATTGCGTTTTTGGATGAACCGACGCTTGGCCTTGATCCGGATGCCACGAACAGAATGATGGAATTGATTGAGCAACTCTGCAAAGAAAAGAGGATGACGGTGCTTTTATCTTCTCATATGTTGCATCTGGTTCAACGGATCTGCAACCGGATAGGAATTATGATCCGTGGGCGTATGGTAGCCTGTGGTCCAATGGACCGGTTGGCACAGGAAAAACTCGGTATCGGGCAAGAGCAGTATACGCTTGAAGAAGTATATATGAAGTATTTCAAGGAGGCGTAACTATGCGAAGTATGAAAACCATCATAAAAAAAGAGCTTGCAGACCATTTCAGCAGCTACCGTTTTATCATATTGTTTGCGTTGATCGCCATGGTCAGCCTGATCATCGCCTACATGGTAGGATTAAACATTAAACAGGAGCTGGAAGGGGTAGCCAAACCGAAGTTTGTATTTTTGATGCTGTTTACTTCATCCGGTGCGTTGTTTTCGCTGGTGCAGTTTGTGGCGTTTTTCGGCCCATTGATCGGTCTTGTTTTGGGATTTGACAGTATCAGCCGGGAACGCAATGAGGGGACGTTGAGTAAGCTGCTGTCTCAACCGATTTATCGGGACGTTGTGGTGAACGGTAAGTTTTTGGCCGGCGTCATCACGATCACGACCATGTTGTTTTCAATCGTGTTGGTGGTAACCGGTTTGGGATTGAGCACGGTCGGCGTCATTCCGGGGATTGAGGAGTTTTGGCGAATTTTCGTCTATATGATCATCAGCATTGTCTATATTTCGTTTTGGTTGGGCGTGGCGATTCTCTTTTCCATACTGTTTCGAAGCATCGCGACATCCGCGTTGGCCGCTCTTGCGGTCTGGATCTTTTTTTCTTTTTTTGTATCGCTTGGGGCCAGCATTGTGGCCAATGCAATTTCACCGGAAACTGCAGAAACCGGTGCTGAAGCGGTGCTTAAGAAAGCAAAAATCGTAAGGGCCGTGACAATGACCTCCCCCATGGAGCTTTATACCAGTGCGACAGCAACCATTTTGGATCCTAAATTGCAAACCACCCGATCCCTGGTGGCCATGGGACCCATGGAGCGATTGTCGATTTCCCGATTTTCGGGACCGCTGTCGCTAAGCCAAAGCATCTTTGTGGTGATGCCGTATATCATCACGCTCATTGCGATCACAGCCATTTGTTTTGCTGTTTCGTACACGGTGTTTATGCGGCAGGAAATAAGGTCCATCTGATATGAGCGACAAAGAAACAGACGAAGCGTTTAAGCTGGAAATCGAAAGAAACAACTTTGTTCGAGCCGCACATTTAGCTTCATCACTGAATTTGGGAGAAGATAAACTAAGAGAGCTCCGCTCAAAGGCCTTGTGGCAGATGGCGGCCATGAATCGAAACGCGGTTGGTACCAAGATCTTAGCAAAGCAATATGGCTATTCCAAAGAAGAGGTAAAGCAAATTCTGGAAATTTATTTGGATCATAAGGGAAATAAAAAGGCGCTTAAAGCTCGTTATGATCCACCAACTGGGAAATATCTATCTTTTAACGACTGGATGGATTTATACGTAAAGTGATTTACCAGGGTCAATCCAATCAGTACTAAAAACAGAATAACAAGTAGTTTTACAAAACCCCATACTGGTGTTTTTGGGTTATCAACTTGTTTCATTTTGGTCGGAAACTCAACGGAAGAAAAAACTCAGCGGTTCATCGACTTCTTTGATGGTAATTGCCTCTTGTTCGCACACCTCCGTGCAGATTCCACAACCGACACAGCCCTCCTCATTAAAAACGATCGGATAGAATTCGGTTAGCTCTATGATTTCTTCGGGGCACGCTTCCACACACTCCCCACAGCCGATACAATAATCATGATCAACGTAGACTTCATACATATCTGAACCTCCTTTCTGCTAGTCAAAAAAGGTCATTGATTGATCTTTTCACGAAGCTTTGCTGACCACCGTCATATCTTGATCTGTCTTTTCCGTATAATGGCCCGTCAAATGGTGGCTATATTTGCTGAGGATCCACAACTCGGGAATGATTTCAGAAACAAGCTCCCCATTATCGAATATACGCACCAAGGAGCTTTCGGAAACCACCACAGCGACCGCCCGGGTTTCTCGCGTAATCGAGGCTGCAGCCATATGACGGCTTCCGAATCCCAAAGGCAGGGTAATCCCCGTTGAGGATGCGTTGATATATCGGCATGCGGAAATCACGACACCATCGTCTGAGACAACGAACGCCCCATCGAGCTGAGCAAGCTCCTTTATAGTTTCACGCATGTTTGCATCATCGATTCGTTTGACTTTATCCGGATGGCCCTTGAGCGGATCCAAAATAAGATCCTTAGAGCGTTTCAGGACCTCATCTGCATCGGACACGACAAAGAGGGTACCGATTTTTCGGCCCTCCCGACCCTCGCGGGCGATTTCAATGGCCAAAAACAAAACCTGTTCGAGCGTGGTTAGATTGACTCCCCGTTCGATACAGCAGACATCGCTCAACAGTGATAGCGGTTTTATCATTAGCGATATCTAAAAAATATCCAGAGTAGCCACGCTATTGAAAATATCAGACAAACCGTCAAAATCACGATCTGATTTGTCGGCATAACCTACCCCCCCCTTTTTTCCGCAGAAATCAAAATATCTTTGCTATTGACCATCGTTCGTTTTTCTACCAGAGCAATGACGCAGAGAAAGCCCGCTCGGCTGGTCGTAGCCTTCAAGAATCATCTATGGGCAAACGAACGCTTTTTTAAACGTCCACGGTTTCGTTAATATTTGCCGAGTTTGAAAATTATTCCTCACGAACGGGTATTTTTCGCATCCGTTCACGGGCAGCAGCGCTTTTGGGTAGCGATACCGTCAGTACGCCGCTATTAAATTCCGCATCTACCTTATCGGATTTCACTTCCCACGGCAAAGGGATGCTCCGGTGAAAAGCGCCGTAATGTCGTTCCATGTGATAGTAGTTGTGACCTTTCTTTTCTGTTTCCGTCTTTTTTTCACCACGAATCGTAATCCGGTTTTGGTCTATTGAAATTTCGATGTCCTCTTTGTCGACACCCGGCAACTCCGCCGTGATTAAGATATCGTCATCAGTTTCTTTGACATCCATTTGCGGCCACCGGGGACTGAAGGCGTCCCATGTCGACAGCGAATATCCTTCTCGAGTATTTGACGGAAATTCGAACCTACTGAAAAAATCATTCAACAGGTGATTGAATTCACGGCGGAACCCCGCAAGAGGAAAATCCGCTTTTTCAGAATAATAGTCTTGCTCCTTTACCCGGCGAACGGGCAATCGGTGTTTCTGCCGTCGTTTTGGAATCAGCTGCTTTACCTTTTCCGAAAGTTCCTTGACCTCTCTTGTAAGGATTTCGGAAACCTCTTTCATCTCGTCGCCGTTCCCTTTGAGCTTTTGTTTAACTCTTTCGGAAAGTCCGGCGACCTCCACTGCAAGACCGTCAACACCTGCTTTTATCTCCTTTGTCGCTTCATCGAGCTTTTCTTTTGCTTTTTCAGTGATTGTCATTCAAGTCACCCCCTCACTAAAATATTCAAACATAAATTTTTTTTCGCAAAAACCTATATTTGAGCAAGTCGATTCATTCGGAAGCCTGGGCCGATTTTATCACCGGCACCAGGCCTTACCGAAATTATGCGGCCTTTACGGTAATTCTTTTGGGCATCGCTTTCTCCGCTTTGGGTAGCGCAAGCCTCAATACACCGTCATTAAGGCCGGCTTCGATCTTATTCTGATCGATTGCTTCCGAAAGAGAAAATTGCCGGTAGTACTTGCCCACTTCATATTCAATGAGGATATCGTCTTCTTCCGCCCCCTCAAAAGGCGCCACCTCACCGGTTAGGATCAGTGTGTTGTCGCGAAGGTCGATTTTAAGCCCATCTGCCTTGACACCCGGAAGATCGGCAAGCAACGTGATCTCTTTTTCGGTCTCGAATATATCCACCGCCGGTGTAAAGACAATACCGGGCGTGGTTTGTTCGGCAGGCGTACCAACTTCGCTTTTTTGTTTTGCCTGCAGCTCTTTACTATCGATAGTTGCCATGGGTCATCCCTCCTTTCCATTTGAATTATTTAATTGTGATCTGTTTTGGTTTGGCTTTTTCCGCTTTGGGAACGGTTACCGTCAGGATGCCGTCTTTGAAAGCGGCATCAACTTTGTCCGGATTCACTTCACCGGGCAGTCCGATCATACGACTGAAGGTGCCTGCGTCGCGCTCCCTCCGGTGGTATCGCACATTGTCGTCTTCGGCCGATATCTTGCGCTCTCCAGCGATGGAAACTCCGTTTCCAGTCACGGAAATATTCAGCTCATCGGCCTTCATCCCTGGAAGCTCCGCCCGGATGTAATAATTGTCACTGTCTTCCGTCAGGTTGACCAGAGGGAAAACCCCTGCGCCAAAAGGCCTTAAGGTCCTTCCACCGAAACCTTCAAACAAGCGATCCATCTCACGACGCATACGGTCCAGTTCTTGAAAAGCACTACGAAAACCCCAAGTCGGATAATCAAACGGTCTTCTGATTACCATAATCAATCCCTCCTTTCAGTTATTTTAATCTTTTTCGGTTCGGATTCTCTGACTTTTTGGTCTTCTTTTCGTCTTGTCCACGGTACAAGATCAAACACTATGACCACCTCCGATCATTACTTATACAAAATAATGTTTTTAGTAATACATACTTTTAAAAAAAAATAATTAAAAAACACAATGTGTCAAGAGAAAAAAATAAACTAATTGAAAAATTGTTGTAAAGATTTACCTCATCGCTTCCGATTCACAGTGTCGGTGTCATAAAACACATGTCGGCAAATCATAACCCCTCTATTTATTCCAGCGCTTCCTGGCAGTTTCGGCAGCGAACGGCAGCCGGCATCGCGTCGAGTCGAGCCGCCCCGATCCATCCCCCACAATCCGCGCAGTGCGCAAACTCATCGCCAAAACCGGCTATGATCCGATCTATGGTGCCCGATCCCTGCGATGTTATTTTCAACGGAAACTCGAAACCCGCATCGACCGCGCCCTTATCGCTGTGGACTTA
>JAHEHB010000075.1:0-5007 GCA_024644775.1 Deltaproteobacteria bacterium | reverse complement strand
TTAGAAATGACGAGTTTGTCATCAGCTTCGATGGTTAATGCCTATATACACCATAAAGATGCCGGGGTTAGATCTGTAGATTTCCAAGACGTTGTGTTCCCCCTCCCTAAAAAAACCAAATGTCTCTTCAAAATGCCTCTTGACATCCGGAAACAATTCATTACTTTTTTTGCCAAAATTATATAATAATGTAGCAACCAATTACTTAATCGAAGGAGGTAGACTATGGATATTAAAAAATGGTCCCTTTGAATTGGTTTAAAGATGTAAAACAAATCGAAGTCAAAACGCCTGATGCTTGAATCTCAATAATGGTGATACGACCACTTAAATCGAAAAGAGGAAAATTACCATGAAAAGCAAATACCGGAAATCAAGAGTAGGAACCCATATTATTCTTGGCATTTTCACCAGTCTTGCATTTGTTTTTTTACTATTTCCGCAGGCTCAAGCCGCGGTCGATACCGATGAATTGGCTGTCATCCAGAAGACTTCCAAGGCATTTACTCAAATTGCCAAAAAGGCGATTCCCACCGTGGTGTTCATCAAGGTCGAAAAAACCGTTGAAGCAGGCCGTCAGCTGAGTCACTATGAGTTTAATAATCCTTTTGACCTTTTTGGTGACGAGTTTTTTGAGCGCTTTTTCGGTCAACGTTATCCGCACATGCGACGCCCGAGACAACACAAACAGATGGGTTCGGGCTCAGGATTTATTATATCCAAAGAGGGATATATCCTTACTAACAATCATGTTGTGGGCGATGCGGATAAAATCACGGTTCAACACGTTATCTTAAAATTGGAATAAAATGTTGGAGCATTGTTTAGTTAATTGATCTGAGAGCGTGATCTTTTCCCGATCCGGACGCCGCAATGCTTAAACCCGGG
Organism: Deltaproteobacteria bacterium; assembly: GCA_024644775.1. Next base: position 4,119 of record JAHEHB010000075.1, on the reverse strand, counting down.
CGGCGGCCGGATCGATTTTTTCTGATGATTGGAGTCTATCTTTTATTCGTCTCATCTTATTTTGGACCGCTCAGGTAAAAATGCTTCGCATCCTGGTAAAGTTTTTTAAGTGCATCAGCATGCAGATACATCATGTGCCCCGATTCATAATATTTAATCGAGACATTGCTTCGCTGTTTCCCGAGCCACATATGGCTGACAGTATATTTTGCTGAAAAATAGGGTGTTGCAAGATCGTATAACCCACAGGCGAAAAGAACCTTTAAATCTTCATTCACGGCTATGGCGTCTCTCAGGGTGTGAGACACGTCAATAAATCCCTGCTCTCGGACCAAGCCCGACGTCCAATCCCAATTTCTGTTGACTTCGGAATTTAAAAATTCGTAAACATGATCGGTCTCATATTTGAGCTCTTCTCGAACATAGGCGTTTATTGCAGTCGAAAATGGTCCGAACAGCGGATCCAATGAGGGATCATATTTTGGATAGGGTGCCGTGGGATCCGGATCGATACCGGTGATTGTGCTGTCCATTCTTCCGACGAATCGATTCTCCTTTTTAAAAAGACCTCTGGTAAAATCGATCCAGTTGATTCTAAAGTTTACTTTCTCAATAAAGTCTGCTGAAAGTCCCGTGTATGATTGTATTTTCTGAATGAGTGCGTTTTTAGTATCATCAGTGAGGTTTTCTCCTTTGGCCAAGCATACGAGATAATCGTCCAAACAAAACGTTTCGACCTCCTCTAACAGGTCTTCCAATTTCTTTCCTTTTAATGCTCCCTCCAAAAGACCATGGTGCCGGGCCGTAGCGGCATATGTCGGGAAAAAAAGAAGATACGGAAGATCATTGGAAGGGTGAAATAGAATCGTATCATAGTCCAACACCGGAGAAACAAAAACGATGCCGTTTACATCGATCCCAAATCTTTGCTGTAGATGCCAAACCAGTCCGGACACCCTTGTTGTCCCGTAACTTGCACCAACCAGATACTTAGGCGACAGCCAGCGGTTGTTTCGCGTTAGAAATAGCCGAATAAACTCGGCTAATGTTTCGATATCCTGCTGAACACCGAAAAAATATTTGCCGGATTCTTTATCGTCCGGATCGCTTATGCTAAAGCCTGTTCCCACTGGATCCACGAAAACAAGATCCGTGAAATTGAGCCATGTGTAAGGATTTTTCTCATATTGAACCGGCGGCGGCAGTGTTTTACCGTTATCCGCCAGCTTTATTCTTTTGGGTCCTAGTCCCCCCAAGTGCAACCAGACAGATGCTGCACCCGGGCCTCCATTAAAGGCAAATGTGATCGGCCTTTTGGATTGACGACCTCCCTCCAACGCGTAATAAACATAGAAAATCCGGCCTCTATGGGCCTTTCCGTCGACAAATCGCTCGACGATCAGTTCACCGGCAACGGCAGAGTACTTTAACGTTTGATCCTTTACGGTAATATTATGCTGGGTTTTTGAAATTTTTTCCGCTTTAGTTTCATATGGTTTTTCCTCCTGGGCAGCCTCTATTTTTTTTTCGTTATTTTCGGCCCACGTTTGGATACAGAAACTTGGGGAAACCAACATAAATATGAAGGAAGCAAATAAGGAAACTGTGATTTGCTTAAATCTAATCATTTGATACGTCCTTTCTCTGTTTTAAAAAGTCACATTCGTTCGTTATTCGATCTGATCCTTGCCAAATCTTTCGATTGTACCCATCCCCGCTTTTCTTCGGATAGGTGAACCAGCATCCATCCATCTTCTGATCTTTCATTATTTACGATCGCCCCTTCATGGAGCTTAAAGAGAACCGTGTCGTGAAGATCCGGTCCGGAAAACACGTTCACCTCTTCTTTCAAAACAACCGCACGGCTATCGGCGCTGAGTTGATACCACTTTAGGCTGGCGGAGATTGCAGAAATGATCGTAAATATTAGCAGGATGAGAAACACGTAATAGGTCCACTCGGCCCTGTAAAACAGCCGTGTAAAGAGGATCAGAAAGAACGCGAAATTTAAAATAACCAAACACCCAAATAATTCTAAAAATGTTAAATTATTCAGCCAGAAAAAACTCTGAGAGATAAAGCTTTGAGAAACAGGAATGGCATCCCGGGTCTGATCATGGGCGTAACGGAGGTTAAAATTCAGATCGGCATCCCTTGGAATAAGGAGACGCGCCCTTTCATAGTATAGAATGGCACTTCCGAGGTCGTTTAGTCGAAGATATGCATTTCCCAGGTTATAATATACGTGTCCATTCTTAAGACCGCTTCCGAGCAAATGGAGGTATCCATCCACAGCCTCCTGAAACCGGCCCCCCTTGTAAGACTGATTGGCCGCAAAAAAGAGATCTTCCACCGAATTTTCTTCGGCGCTTAGGCTCGTGTCTACAGACAAACGAATCAGTAAAAACAGCAGTATCAATCCGATGATTCTTTTCATCGAATCTCCTTCTCGATCTCTTTGATAAGGTCGGGAAGCGTTTTTGCCACATCGTTATCTGTTTCCTCATGCCCTTTCCCCGTATAGACGGCATCTTCAAGCGACTGAACAATTGTTTTTAATTTTTTTGCGGTATCGGCATTCACTCCGTTTACTCTCAGGATTCCGGCTGCTTCTTCGGGTGTGAGAACACCGATGGAAAGCGCGAATCGACCGTTCAGGTATCCCCGAACGGCATCCATCAAATCTTTGTGGCAGAGTCCTCCTTGGCGGCACTGTTTTACGAATTCACCGGCGGCTTTCTTTGATCTCGTTTGTGCCAATGCCTCGATCTTATGTTTTTTTAATTTCAGAGTAAAAAAGGCGACCAAATATAGAAAAATGGGTCCGAAAAGAATCACAAAGGAAAATAGCCGATTTGCCAAAATAGGGGATTGGGCAGTCAGATTTTTCATGGCCGTATGAAGTGGTAGAATGTCACGACCCACCTCTTTAATTTCCTGTTTGTCGGACTTTTCAACTCGGTCTTCTGTTCCGTGGGCTGGTGTGGAAGCTGTGGCGGATTCTTTATCTGAACGTAATACGGATAGGATGTGGGAAGACGACTCCAAGGTTCTGTATTGTTTCGTTTTCGGGTTAAAAAAACTCAGCTTCATGGGGGGAACCTCAATGCGTCCCTGTTTTTCGGGCACCAGTGCCCATTTCATGGTTTTTGCTCCCTCGAAGCCCTTGTCGTTTTGTTCCGCTTTGAGAACCGGCTGATCAGCGTAAATCTTGACACCTTTAAAATCGGGAAATTTCAAATCCGGAATGCGTTGTACGTTTCCTTGCCCCTTTACACGAACGGTCAAGGTGGCCGATTCCCCTGCTGTGACAGAGGCAGGTTCCAATTGAGATTCGATGGTGAAGTTGCCTACCAACCCACTGAAATGTGTTGGTTTCCCCGCTTCGGGCAAAGGACGCACTTTCAACTCCAACGATTCGCTGGCCAGTGTTATGGGCCTACCGGAGGAGAAGGAAAAAAAAGGATCGTCAAAAAGGCTCCGCCGACTTCGGCGTCCGGGTTCTAAAACCGTCATACTCATTTTAGCCGATTCAATGGCGTACAAGCCCTCGCTTTTGGGTATCATTGCATACCGGACTTCCAGGACCTCATAGCTTTGACCGTTGTATATGCTTCGATACTCCCGCGGTTTTCCCAGTTGCTTGAACACCAGGCGTTCATGTTCCGGCAGACGGAGAGAAATGTCCCTGATGTTGGTGCGTCTAAAGAGCTTGAGTGTGTATAGACCCTGCTCTTCCACGTAGACTTCTTTGGCCGATATTTCGGCGATTAAAAAAAGAGCGCCGTTCTTTGAGCCTTTGGATGCAGTCGGTTTGACCACTGTGAGGGTCCGGTGTTGGCTTTGATAGTGTTTTCCATCGATTTTTACTTCTGCAGGGCCGATTTGAAATGTCCCCGTCTTTTTGGGTTGGATATAATAGGTATAGTCGATTCCAGCACTTACCTTACCATTAACAATTTCAACCCGGCTGGAAGATCCCCCCCGGCTGACCTTGAATTCTTCAAGTCCTTTGATGAGGGGTTGTGATTGGGTACTACGGCTTCCTGAAATACTGACCACCACGCGAACGGAATCTACCAATGCCGCTTCAGATCGATCCAGATTCAGATTTACGGA
>JAHEHB010000074.1 GCA_024644775.1 Deltaproteobacteria bacterium | reverse complement strand
TGTGGGTCATGTTCATCCCGGTGTTGCGAGCATCTCTGCCGTACTGGCGGTTGGAGAAATGATTGGCGCCTCTGGTAAGGAATTTTTAACTGCAATGGTGGCTGGCTACGAAGCTGTGATTCGAATCGGCGATGCGGTAACCCCTTCCGCCATATACGATCGCGGTATTCACGCACCCGGGCTGACGGGGGCCTTTGGTGCGTCTTCGGCAGTGGGAACCTTGTTGGGTCTTGATAAACAAGTCATGACACATGCCATCGGAAATTGTTGTTTAACACCGGTTTCCCCTTTTCAGGCATTTACGGAAGGGGCAATGATCAAAGAACTGTATGGCGGTTGGCCGGCCTTCGTAGGCACGTTGGCAGCGTCCATGGCTCACGCTGGAATCACCGGACCCTTAAAGTTTCTTGAGGGTCCCATGGGGTTTTGCCGAAGCGTGGCAGATACTTACGATACCAGCAAAATTACGAAAAATCTTGGGAGTCAATGGCGAATTCTTGAAATTTATTTTAAAAAGCATGCGTCGTGCAGCTTTTCCCATACCACAATGGATGCCGTTTTCGAAATATTAGGATCTCAACCGATTGCGGTCGATGACATTGAGCGGGTTGTTGTGAAAACCCATCGCTTTGCCAGTGATCTGGATGAAAAAATTCCAAAAACCCTATCTGCAAAAAAATCGAGTATTCCCTATTGCGTGGCATTGGCGATTGTTAAAAAAAGCGTGTTTCTGGATGCGTTCGATCTCGATCCTACAGAGGACCAACAAATCTTAAACATGGCAAACGCGGTTGAGGTTCGCCTTGATCCGGACTTGGACAGCATTCATGCGTCGAATGAGGCAAAAAGGCCCTCTGAAGTTGAGATTTATTTAAAGAACGGAAAATCACTCACTGCGAAAAAAGAGGTCGCCAAAGGGTGGGGTGAAAATCCATTAAGCGATGAAGAATTTGAGGATAAATTTAAGCAACTCGTTAATGAAGATCTATCCAGCGAACAAACATCGGATATCGTAAGTATCGTGTATCGAATTGATGAAGTTCCTGATATCTCCCAGTTAATGAAAAGAATGGTCTGTTTCGAACTCTAAAGATTATAAACTCGTAAAAAGTCCTAAAACCGTCATGCCGGACTTGATTCGGTATCCAGAAGTCATTGAATTTACTGGATTCCTCCCGGACTCGATCCGGGATCTACCGGAATGACATAAAAACGTGTTTTTTGACTTTTTGCGAAACCATCAAAGATATTTCTCTATACGCGTGTTAATTTTTTTAAGGATATTTTATCTGATTGTCGGTACTTGTCATACCACGTATTATGGCGTAAACTTTCGCAAGACTTTATATCCACAAACTGATGATGATTGACAACCTTTGAAATCATATAAAGGAGACATAGCGAGTGACAAACGGCACAAACAGTCTTCATAACCGGCTTCGGTCTTTGGCACAGAATCTGTGGTGGACGTGGCATCCGGAAGTTATTCGTATATTCAGAGACTTGGATCCGCATCTTTGGCGGCAGGTGGACCACAATCCGATTACGTTTTTACACCAGATGAGCGATGCGCAAATCGAGCATCGCGCGTCAGAGCTTGTTTTGCATAGTCGTATTAACCATGCCTTCCGCAGGCTTAATGAATACCTTGAAAAACCTCAAACTTGGGGGAGTATACACTGCGGGAATCTCTGCAGCCGGCCTGTGGTGTATTTTTCGGCTGAGTTTGGACTGCATGAATCGCTGCCGATATATTCAGGTGGATTGGGGATCTTGGCCGGTGACCATCTAAAAAGCGCATCCGATATGGGGATTCCCTTGATAGGCATCGGGCTTCTCTACCATCAGGGATATTTCAGCCAGCGACTTACGAAGGAGGGGTGGCAAAACGAAGAATATGTGGATTTGGAAATCAACCAACTGCCCCTGGAACCACTCAACAACTCCGATGGACAACCGGTTATTGTTCGAATCGATACCCGCGAAGGATTTTTGACGGCCCGAATCTGGCAACTGCAGGTTGGGCGAGTACGTTTGCTTTTACTCGATTCGAATGTTGAGGGGAACTCGGATGAAGATCGCGGATTGACCTCCCGGCTCTATGGCGGTAACGAGCGTACACGCATCCGGCAGGAGCTATTGTTGGGCATTGGTGGCGCACGCGCGTTACAGGCATTGAATATATTTCCTGGGGTACTGCATTTAAATGAGGGACACAGTGCGTTTGCCATCCTGGAAGAGATTCGCCGTATAATGGAAAACGACGGGCTTCCCTTTGACAGAGCCCGCCGGCGGGTTTCGCTCAATACGGTTTTTACCACCCACACACCGGTGGAGGCGGGTCACGATCGTTTTGCGCCGGATCTAGTGGAAGGGCATTTGGGTATTTTTCGTGAAAAATTGGGGCTTTCCCATGAGGCGTTTATGGCGCAAGGCCGTGTTCACCCAGAAAATAGAGAAGAGCCCTTTTGTATGACGGTTCTCGCTTTAAAGAACTCGCGGTGTGCCAACTCGGTTTCCGCAATTCATGGAGATGTAAGTCGGCGAATGTGGCATACGCTATGGCCGAATCGTTCGGAGACGGAAGTTCCCATCGGACATATCACCAACGGGGTTCACGCCCATTCTTGGATAGCACCCCAGATGAATCGATTGTTAGAGACACGCCTTTCCCACGATTGGCCGGATCGAGTGACGCACGCGGATCTCTGGGAAAAAATATTTGAAATTGATGACGGCGAGCTGTGGGAAACCCATCAGACCCTAAACATGCGATTGATTAACTTTGTCCGGAGGCGGTTGTTAATACAAGCAGAACGCTTGGACGATCGTGATACTATTGAGCAGATCGAACATGTTCTTGACCCGGATATCCTCACCATCGGCTCGGCGAGGCGATTGGCAACCTATAAACGTGGAGACATGATTTTGTCTCAGCCGGAACGGCTGCTCAGGCTGGTAACCGATTCTAAACGACCGATCCAAATTATTTTTGCAGGAAAGGCTCATCCCCGTGATGACCAGGGAAAGAAGATTTTACAACGAATCGTTAATCACATTTCCAGCGAGGCGCTTCAGCAACGAATCGTCTTTGTGGAAGACTATGATTACAATGTGGCACGTCACTTGGTCCAGGGGGTTGACCTATGGCTGAATACACCTCGGCGACCCATGGAAGCCTGCGGTACGAGCGGCCAAAAGGTCGTTCTCAATGGCGGCTTAAATCTATCTGTTCTCGATGGATGGTGGAATGAGGCTTACAACGGCAGAAACGGTTTTACCATCGGACACGGCGGCATGCACGATGATCCGAGGGTCCAGTATCAAAGGGATTCGGAATATCTCTACAATGCATTAGAAAATGAAGTGATTCCGCTTTATTATGAAAGAGGCGACGACGGGATTCCTCATCGATGGGTTCATCAGGTAAAAGAATCGATGAAGAGTCTTGGGTGGCGGTTCAATGCAGACCGTATGGTCAGAGATTATGCCAGGCGATTTTATTTACCGGCAGCCGGTGCGACTTCTGCGAATACCGTGTAATGCTTCTTAATTTTTTTCTTTTTTACCGAAACCGAGAGACCGAAACAGAGTATCCTTTCAATGACGATTAATAAGAAGGCGGTATGGGGATGGGCGATGTACGACTGGGCCAATTCCGCCTTTACCACCACCGTCATGGCCGGCTTTTTTCCCTTGTTTTTTAAAAAGTACTGGAGTTACGGAGCCGATGTTAATGTAAGCACGGCCCAACTCGGCTTTGGAAACGCCATTGCCAGTCTTATTGTCGCCTTAATAGCTCCCCTCCTGGGAGCAATTGCCGATAAGAGATCTGCAAGAAAGAAGTTTTTGATTATCTTTGCATACGGGGGGGTGTTAATGACGGCATCCCTTTTTTGGGTTCATAAGGGTCAGTGGGCTTGGGCCATTTTTATTTATGTCATGGGGATTATCGGCTTTTCCGGAGCCAACATATTCTATGATGCCCTACTTCCCGGTCTGGCCGGTGAAGAAACCATCGATTTTGTATCGGGGCTGGGATATTCCCTGGGGTATCTTGGAGGGGGGTTGCTTTTTTTAATCAATGTCTTGATGACCTTGATGCCGAAAAAATTCGGATTGGCAGATGCGAGTGAAGCGATTCGGATCTCCTTTTTAATGGTCGCCGCATGGTGGGGAATTTTCACGGTATTTACCGTTGCGTGGGTACCTGAAAATCCGGGAACCGGATCGGTAGGATATCGTGCTGTTAAGGAAGGATTTTATCAGCTTATCGAGACATTCAAAAAGGTGCGCCACCTGAAGACCGTATCGATTTTTTTGCTTGCTTACTGGTGTTATATCGACGGGGTGGATACCGTTGTTCGTATGGCGGTCGATTACGGGCTTTCACTTGGACTTGAATCAAATGATCTGATTGTAGCGATTCTACTGGTGCAATTTGTCGGGTTTCCAGCCGCTTTGGGGTTCGGTAAATTGGGACAGCGTTGGGATGTGCGAAAAGCGATTTTTGTGGCAATTGGCGTATACATGGTGGTGACCCTATGGGCAGTGATGATGACCCAAAAACAGGAATTTTATATATTGGCCGGTATCATCGGCTTGGTGCAGGGCGGTATCCAGGCGCTTAGCCGTTCTTATTATTCCAGACTCATCCCCAAGGCCCAGGCAGCCGAATATTACGGGTTTTACAATATGCTGGGTAAATTTGCAGCCATATTCGGCCCGGCGCTGATGGGGGGTGTCGGGCTTCTCGCCAGGCGGATCATGATGCCGCCGTCACCAACACCGGAGCAACTTATTTCCATCGCTCGGCTGGCTTCAAGATGGGGCATCGCATCGCTTCTCATACTGTTTTTGATCGGCGGGATCCTCCTTTTTTTTGTCGATACAGAAAAAGGCAGGGCAGAGGTTGCCTTTTTAACTTAATTCTTTTATGGGGGGTATAAGCAAGCCGGCGAGCAGAGAGCGTTACCTTACGGCAGCATTCAGGCCGAATCCATTCTATTAAGAAAAGGAACACTGACAATGTTTAAATTGGGAGTAGACGATTTTTGTTATCATCGGTGCTATGGTTGGATTATTCCTGGTCAGACCGATCCCGGTAAGCGGTGGACTCATGATGATTTTTTGGAACGGGCAACTGAACTAAAACTGGATGCGGTGTCCATGGAAACCTGCTTTATGCCCGACTTGGATCGCTCTTTTCTTGAAAGCTTAAGAAAAAAACTTGAAGACAGAGGCATTGAAGGCATGTTGTCTTGGGGACATCCGAGAGGACTGGAGACGGGGAAAAACAAAGAAGCGATAGAGGATCTGAAACAATTTATAGAGATCGCAAATTTTTTTGGAAACAATGTGATCCGGATTGTCGGCGGCGGCTTGGCGGACAGAGCAGAAGAATCGCTACAACCCCAGATAGAGAGGCTTTCCGTCGTTCTGAAAGAGATCGTCGATGTTGCGGCCACGTATAATATCATATTGGCCATGGAAAACCATATGGACTTTACAGCCGATGAACAACTCGAAATCCTCGAAAGGATCGACTCTCCTTATTTGCGTGTGCTGTTAGATACAGGAAACAACCTCCGAATTTTAGAAGACCCTATTGAAGTCGTTCGAAAGCTCGCCCCGTATGCGGCGGCCACCCATGTTAAAGATGTTACCGCAACCGGCAAGGGGTCTCCAGCAAGCGAATGGCGAAAATTTTGGCCCACCGTCCCATTGGGAAAGGGTATCATCGATCTTCCTGAGGTTCTTCAGATTCTCAAAGAAAACAACTATCAGGGATCGCTCAATGTGGAAATCGATTTTCTAGATCCGCGATGGCCGGATGATGATGAAGCTGTCAAAGAAAGCATTGCCTATTTGCGTAGGATTAATGTTTAGTAACAGGACGATAACCCAATGGATCCGGATTGGCTCAAGTGGGCGAAACATCTCCAGGCAATATCCCAAACGGGACTTCACTTCTCAGACAATATTTACGATATCGAACGCTACCGAGAAGTTCGGGATATAGCCGCTGATATCCTGTCGACGTATGGCTGTCCGGATAAAGATTTCGTGCTGGATCTTTTTAAGAACCAGTCAGGATACGCGACACCAAAAGTTGACGTCCGGGGCGTTGTGTTTAGAGATTCCAAATTATTACTCGTCCGTGAAATTCTCGACAACGATCGGTGGACGCTACCTGGAGGATGGGCGGATGTAAATGAGAGTCCGAGTGAAGCCATCGAGCGGGAAATATTTGAGGAATCCGGTTTTATTACAAAGGCTGTTAAGCTCCTTGCCGTGTATGACAGATCCAGACAAGGGCACATTCCGCCTTTACCCTTTCATGTTTATAAACTGTTTTTCCTTTGCGAAATCATTAAAGGAGAAGCGACGCCCAGTGTAGAAACCAGCGAAGTCGGATTCTTTCCCGAGGGTCAAATGCCGGAGTTGTCCATATCCCGCGTAAACAGTAGGCAGATTAACCGATTTTTTGGCCATTATCATCACCCGGACTGGCCGACCGATTTTGATTAGGCGGGCATGACAGGAAAATCTTTTCATCGAACATAAGACCTGTTATAGGTGAAAGCGTCAAAAAGATGTATGAGAAACTGAAAAAAACATATGGATAGACGCAAATAATAAATAAGGGAGGTTTTCTATGCCGAATGGATACAATGGTAAAGTTCTGCGTGTTGATCTGACAAACAACAAAATCGATGTGGAAGTGCCCGATGAGAAGATATATCGAACCTACATCGGAGGTGGCGCGCTTGCGTGCTATTATCTTTTAAAGGAGCAAAAGGCAGGTGTGGATCCTCTGGGCCCGGAGAATACGCTGATTTTTTCAACCTCTGCGGTTTCCGGAACGCCTGCACCCGGGTTCAGCCGATACACTGTCTCAGCGAAATCGCCATTGACCGGCACTTTTGGAGAAACCGAAGCCGGTGGCTGGTTTGGACCGGAACTAAAGTTTGCAGGCTTTGACGCCATTATCATAAAGGGCCGGGCTGAAAAACCGGTATATTTGTGGATTCATGATGAAAAAGCCGAGATAAGGGATGCCCAACATCTATGGGGAAAGAATTTGGGAGATGTACACGATCTTATCCGCGAAGAACTGGGAGATTCGAAGATCCGCATTGCTCAGACCGGTCCGGGTGGCGAACAAATGGTTCGGTATGCCTGCGTCATTAACGAGTTGAAGCACGCAAATGGCCGTTCGGGCATGGGGGCCGTGATGGGATCCAAAAACCTGCGGGCCGTCGCGGTTCGTGGCCACAAAAAAATGGAACTGTTTAACAGGGACAAGGTCAATGAACTGGTAAAGTGGCACAATGCGAACTTTATGGAAACATCAACTTCAAGACAGGACCTTGGAACTGCCGCGGGGGTTAATATGCTGAACCTTTCCGGTATTCTTCCCACGAGAAATTTTAGTAAAGGCGAATTTAGTGAGGCAGAGGCTATTAGCGGCGAGGCAATGAAAGAAAAAATCTTGGTAAACCGTGGCCATTGCTACGCATGTCCGGTAAAATGCAAACGCGAAGTGGAAGTTAAGGAGCCCTATACGGTAAATCCTCGATTCGGTGGACCGGAATATGAAACCATTGGAGCACTTGGCTCTTTGTGCGAAATTGGCGACATCAAAGCAATCGCCAAGGGTAATGAATTGTGCCAGCAATATGGTCTCGATACCATCTCCACCGGCGTTTGTATCGCTTTTGCGATGGAATGCTTTGAAAATGACATCCTTTCCACGGAGGATACGGAGGGATTGGCGCTCACATTCGGGAATGCAGACGCCATGTTGAAACTCATCGAAATGATCGGCAAACGGCAGGGAATCGGCGATATCCTCGCTGAAGGTGTTTACCTTGCGGCGCAGAAACTAGGAAATGGGGCGGAAAAGTTTGCCATGCACGTTAAGGGGCAAGAGATACCGATGCATGAGCCGCGGGGAAAAGCCAGTCTGGCCTTAGCCTATGCCCTTTCTCCCACCGGCGCCGACCACGTCGAATGCCCTCACGATCAACTCTTTTACCCGGCACCAAATAAAAACTTGGATGAAGCAGCGATGATGAGTCTTCTTGAACCGGTTGCCCCCACGGACTTGGGGCCGGAAAAGGTACGATATTATTACTATCTTCAAAACACCTGGAGCCTTTACAATGTTATAGGGGTGTGTATTTTTACCGCCTGGCCGCTGGGTCAGTTCAAGCTGGATCACATTATTGAATATGTACAGGCGGTGACGGGATGGAATACCAGTCTGTATGAGCTTATTAAGGCAAATGAGCGCTCTCAACACATGTTCCGGATTTTTAACAGTCGAGAAGGATTCTCCAAAAAAGACGATATACTCCCGGATCGCTTCTTTGAACCGATGGAAAACGGTGCGCTACAGGGTACAAGCCTCAGCAGAGAAACATTTCACCAGGCGCGTGAAACCTACTATGGAATGATGGGGTGGGACCCGGAAACCGGCATTCCCACACCTGCCAAACTTCATGAAATCGGTTTAAGCTGGGCGATTTCTGAAAACCAATAAACGTTCATCTTGCCGACTGCGCGTGTGATTGTCGAGAAATTGGCCGCATAAATCCCGAATTTATGCGGCCTTTTCCATTATAGAATGTGTCGGTTTTTTAAGTTCTTATTACAATTTCCGATAAAAGATAATAACCGGGATCGGTTCGTTTCCTATTTAATCGCTGGATCTTGCAAAGTGATAGATATTGGGAAATGTTCGTATTAAAATAGTAGGTGCTGTTAATGAAGATTTTTACCTTGAAAAATAGAGAATTTTCCTTGTGCAACAACGGTGACCTTGAAGTCTTTTTTATTGGGGTTGGCAGTGCCTTTACGAAAAAACAGTACCAAACGAACCTGTTGATTGTTAAAGGGGATGACCATCTGTTAGTGGACTGTGGCACCAGATGCCCGCAAGCATTCGCTGAACTGGGAACTCCAATTACCGAGGTGCGAAATTTCCTCATAACGCATTCCCACGCGGATCATATCGGCGGTCTTGAAGAAATTGCATTGATTGGTAGATACCAAACCAAAAGAAAGCCCGTTATGGTAATCAACGAAACGTATCAGCATATTCTCTGGGATATGTCGCTGCGCGGCGGGACCGCCTACAATGAAGACGCAGCTGGTGCTCTGCTCTCCTTTGGAGATTTTTTCGATATCATACGTCCGCAGTGGCTCGCCGATTATCCTAGAGAAACATTTGGTGCAACGGTTGGTAAAATTAATATTAAAATAATGCGAACCAAACATATGCCGGATTCGTCATCAGATTGGCTTAGCTCCTCTTGGAGTTGCGGTGTCATAATCGATGATAGAATTATGTTTACCAGTGACACTCGATACGATTTCGATCTCATCGACTATTATGAGAAAAAATTTAATTTTGACGCCATATTCCATGACTGTCAGTTTTTTACCGGTGGTGTTCATGCTTCTTTGGAAGAACTCAATCGATTACCTGTAGAACTTAAAAATAAAATATATCTTTCCCACTACGGTGATAACTGGGAAGATTTCGTGGGTATGGTGAAGGAATTTAGTTTCGCCGGACTCGCACAACAGCATGTCTATTACAATTTTGATAAATAAAAAAGAAGGCCCTATGGCTGATAACCGGATCAAATTATAGATCAATCCCTGTTACATAGCAGATATGATCTTTCTGGTCCGTTCAATTATTTTTTCATAATAGGTGCAGTTACGTTGAACATAGTAGGTTGTTTCAAACGATTCCTCAGTTCTTATTTCCTGTTTTATAAAGGTTTCAAGCTTTAGTTTAGACCGAAATCTTTTAAAAAATAGCTCACCCCAGTTGTTCTTATAGATAACTCCGAAATCGTTGATGTCTTTTTCCCAATAGGGATTTTCAAAACTGACAATAACAGCCAGTTTGGTCACTCTTTCTTTGTTGATAAAGTTGGAAAACTCGATTTCTTTGATATTGGAAGTTCCAAAAAAAGACTTCATTTTGATGCCAAGATTGATAATCTCTTGAAGGGTTACATTTGAAGGGTTTGGTTCCATATGGATGTTACTTGGATCGAAAAGATCGTTCCAGACAATAAACGCGACGTTATAAAGGATGTCCTTATTTGAGATTAGCAAACGCGCTTTGTCGTTGCCGGTATAGACACACCATATTTTCTTTTCTAGTGTCAGTGTCAGCCTCGATAGATTCAAGGTTCCGGTAGGTTTCTGAAGTACGGGTATTTTGCCGGGCTTTTTTTTGTAATATGCAAGTATTATTCTTCCAAGAATCCTTAAATCCTCTTTATCGATTTCTGTGGCTACACCGGTATGTGTGTCGGAGATTTTTTTGTAGGTTTTTATAAGATAGCTAAAAAGCTGATTCCCCAGTATCACTTGTTTATCGAAATCCCATGTCTCAAATTTGCTGAGTCGAAGCCGCTCCCCTATTTCAATGGGATAGCGTTTGAAAAGATCATTTGTTAGCAACTTTTTATTTTTATGCCGTTTATCGTATGGTTTGAGCTCGCACCTTAGATAAAAGCATTTTTTTAATAAATTGATTCGATCCTGCTGATTTTGTTCAGCATAGCTACCAAGGATCGAAAGCATCGTTAAGATCAACGGGTCGGGAAACACATCTTGGCTTTTGCATAATAAAACCTGCTCACGGTGTTGAGTGCACACAAGTTGCTGATGAGGGGAAGCCAATTGTTTCTCCAATAGGCTCATTTTTATGATCGATTTCAAAGGATGACTCAAGGATTTGTGGAGCTGCCAGAGCGCCGCACCGAAATACTCGCTTCTTTCAACCTGTTTCAAGTTTCCAAAATCAATAATATCATATAGACCAAATGCAGGATTTTTAAGCGCCGGAAGCGCATCTTCATATTGAAGGTTTGTGACGCTGTCAAGGCAAACCCACCACAATGGAATCTTACCGCAAATAACGATACAGGTTCTGTAAAATTCCTCTTTTAGGACATCTTTTTGGGCGCTTCCGGAGCTTTCAGCGTCTAAATTTCCAAAACGACCATTTTTGATCTGATCGGCATCGGATATAAAGAAATAGACCGGTATCTTCAGATTGATATCCATCCAGTCTTTGATAAGGTTAATTTTCTGATTAAGCTGGTGCCACGCAGTTTTGTCAAAATTTCTCCGATCATAGCAAATCCAAATGTCACAATCAGAACTGGATACTTGACATACGGTTCCTACACTTCCAATCGTGTAAAGCCCTTCGATGATGTAATGTTTGGTATTCGATTTTAGCAGGGAACGCTCTTTGCGAATGCCGAACTTTCTTTGAAAAATAGGTTCACGAGCTCGGATTTCCGGCTCGTTGTCAATGTTATAAACCTTAAAGCCCTGATTTTGGCTTGGAATAAACCCCGGACACGCGCGATGATTGATGCTCAATAACCACGGTAGCATGTGTAATATCATTTCACTTTCTTCAGGTGCGAAATCGGAGAAAATCTTTTTTCTGAAGTTGTTATACTGGATAAATTTTTTTTTATTCCGTTCTACAATACCTTGTATTTTTCGAAAATCAGGCTTGGAGGGATGATGGGTGTTAATGTCGTTTTTTTGCTGCATGGTCTTTTAACTTTCAATCAAACGCGTGGTGAAAACCACACGGTCATCGAAACCAATCGGAAATAGGATTCTCATTACTTCATATTTCGGTTAGGAAACTGATTTCTTTAGAACAGTATGAATACTCCTTATAATGAGAGGATACATTTTGCCAAAAATCAAACAAGAGTGAGTATAAGCGTCAAAAATTTGACGACATTCGAATTTCGTTTCCCCTCAAAAATATCTGTAATCGTTCTAATTTCAAAATCCTCGAATGAATGGCCCGCCCTTTGCAAAACGTAATAATCGGATGGTTCATAGTGAGCGATCGGATTCATTTTTTTCCCTTTCCTGAGCCCTTTGAAAGCAAAAGGGGTACCAGGAAGTATATTCGAAATATTTTTAGGAGCGTCGGTATATGTTGAATATTTTTCGTCCCAAAGATGAATTGGCCGGCAACACCATTAAGCAATGCCCCTACTGTAAGGGCTTTGTTAGAGGAAATGAGGTTAAATGCAAGCATTGCAAAAATTTTATCAAACAAAAAAAAACTGCCTCGGATACACATAAAAACAAAGACAGTGAACCCGATTCAGAAGATAAAGGTTTCTCCTTATAAATGGATAAATCCAGTGAACAAAATCATGATTCTTTCCACGATATCCCGATCTGGTTTCTCACCCTGTATGTTGTTTTATTAGTTGGCGTCGTGGTCGCGATCGTCTTTTTGAGAATCTAATTTGCGTGTCGGTTTTGCGACACAGACCACTCCTGCACTCTGCAGAATACAAATACCCGTTTATACAGAGCTTTGAACCTAGGTTGAACGGTTCAGGGTTCAACGTTCCGAGGGGGATCTAAGACCTCGACTTTTGCAACGTTAGCCTGCATCCAGAGAATCAAATTGCTTTCATTCGGCTGGGTTGTGACTTACTTTGACGTTACGCAGCTTACACTTTCCCATTGTTGACACACAAGCCGTGTTTCGATATAGGTTTTTTGTATTTCTGTTCTATGAATAGGCAAGGCATCTTTAAAATAACTCTTTTCGATTATCATATCATCGCAACTGACCGTAAATTGAAATAACCCAATTTTTGAGTGTGTTACAATGGACGACGTTGAAAACGTCCCGTTAAGAAAAAGCATTTCATCTCTATTTAAGACGTTTACACCCGAGAGTATAATCTCAGGTAACGCCGACATATCGGCTGCCTTTTTTTTACCATTACAACGTTGAATATGGGTAGAACCGATAGAGGAATCGAATATGGAACAAGACCGTTTTAGTCTAACGATTCAAAAAACAGAAAGTTACCATCTGCGGGTGCCGGTGGGGCCGCTGCAACATGATTCCCAGAGCAAGCTGAATGCGTGGCATGTGGTAGCGGTCCGCTTAACAGCAGAAAACGGATTAATCGGTTGGGGGTATCAGACCGGTTTTGGACCGGTGATGCATGCTTTGAAGGTTTTTCTAGACCGGGAAATACTTCCAGCGTTAATCGGACTGGATGTTTTTCAGCATAAATATTGGTGGAGCGAGCTTTACCTCTATCGCCATCATATGGGCTTAAACGGGCCGGCCTTTCAAGGGGTGAGTGCACCGGAAGTAGCAGCCTGGGATCTAACCGCCAAGGCCCTTGAGGTTCCACTCTGGAAGCTTTTAGGTGGGCGGTGCCGGGACCGAATCCTCTGTTACAATACGAATGTCGGCTGGCTTGGCTATTCACTGGAGGACCTTGTTGAAAATGTGAAAGGGGCATTGGATCAGGGGTTTCAGGGCATAAAAGTTAAGATCGGCTTAGATGATTTTAATGAGGATGTTCGCCGTCTGGAGGCGGTTCGGCAGACCGGAGGAGATTCTTTACTGATCGCCACGGATGTGAACAATAAATGGGATTTACAGAAGGCTTTGAAATGTGCGCCGGCATTGGAGGATCTTGATATCGCCTGGTTGGAAGAGCCGATTTATATGTTTGATGTTAAGGGCCATACGTTGTTGGCGGAAAAAATCAATACACCGCTTCTCCATGGAGAGTGCATTCTCGAACCGCTTATGTTTCGTGATATGCTGGATGCTGATGCCATGGATATTGTCCAGCCCTCCGAAATGAAACTCGGCGGTATTTCTCGATGGCTGGAAGTGGCAGCCTTGGCTCGAATGGCTGGAAAGCGTTTGGTTCCCGCGGGTTGGTCCATGATGCAAATCGATCAGCACCTGGCCGCTGCCACCCCTCACTGCTGGATGGTGGAGTGGATACCCTGGTTGCTTGATATATTTCAACACCCCGTGCACTTTCGAGACGGGGAAATTATTGTGAGCGATGAACCCGGTGCTGGAACTGAAATCAAGTTGGACGCGTTGCAGCAGTTCGCGGTCTGATGCGAAAGATGGACACATTCTGGGGTTTTTTTCCATTTACCTATCCGATCGAATAAAGCTTAAAAAGGAGTTTAGACAATGAGTAATGTAGAGCATTATCTATCAGTACAGAATGAACTGGGAGAAACCCCGATTTGGGTCCCGGAAGAAAAAGCACTGTATTGGGTTGATATCGCAAAACATATGATCTATCGGATTGACTCAACAACGGCGGAATACGAGTCCTTTGAACCGGATATGCCGGTGAGAGGATTATGTAGAAGGGCGTCCGGTGGTTGGCTTATAATCACCGATGCCGGTCTTGCATTCTGGGATCGGCTATCCAATACGTGTGACTTTATCGTCGATCCATATACCGATAGTCCGGATATACAATTCAACGACGGGATGATAGACCGACAAGGACGTTTAATTGTTGGCTCCTATAATTCTTCGCAGCTTGATGCGCCGGATGGTTCGCTCTACCGCCTGGATGGAGACCATTCCTTCCACAAGCTCGACAAAAGCATTGTCACATCCAACGGTATTGGTGTAAGCCCGGACAGCAAAACGTTATATGTGGCCGAAATGTTTGCCAATAAGATCACAGCGTATGATTATGATGCGAAGACGGGCGATGTCAGCGATCGCCGTGTGTTTGTAGAAATACCAAAAGATGCGGGAATGCCGGACGGACTTACCGTCGATAGCGACGGTTTTGTATGGACTGCACATTGGGGCGGCTGGCGGGTGACGCGCTATGATCCCACCGGGAAATTCGACCGGGAGATACGGGTCCCAACCGAACTGGTTACCTGTATCGGTTTTGGGGGAGAGGGCTTGGACGACTTGTATATTACCACCGCCTGGTATCATTTGAGTGAACAACAACGAAAGGACCAGCCCCAGGCCGGTGATCTTTTCCGGATCAAAACAGATGTCAAGGGAATCGCAGAACCTGGATTTTTAGGGTGAACTGAATGGCTATTTATGCGGTAAATGATTCTATACGCTTTGTATATTAGGTGTCGGTATTCCGTGCCGAAAAACTCATTTTCAGGTATCAATGGGTGGCGTTCTGGGAAAGTATCGAGTGAATAAACTTTTTTCTCTAATTATTTTTTATGTGAACGAGCATCGCAATTTCAGAGCCCCTTGAAGTTATGGTGATACTCTGACCTTGTTGAACCTTTTTTTAAAAAACCACCATTTTCTCCCTTAATTCACTGACCCTACAGTTTCCATTTGACAGCCTTTCAATAATGTTTTGTACAATTAAACAGATTTAGACCGCACCCGTATGCAGCCTGAAGTCAGCAAAAAGCAGTTTGCTCAAGTTTGCCGGCCCCAGTATGTAGCGCGGCATTCCAGTAGAACCTCGCGCATGGCGGTTGGTTTGTCTTAAACCCGCGATTCGACGTACTCTTTGAGAGCAACGGCATTGTTTAACCTCTCTGAATTAGTGATCTTCAACATTGAATTTTGAATGAAGGTGGGGACGATGGGCGGATAACGGAAGCCGGAGTTCGGATGACGGGCGACCGACGCTATTATTAATTTGCCACTGACCCACACGGACGTATTTATATATGTCCGTGCCTGTCTTTGTGCCTCTTTTGACTCTTTTTGTAAAAAGCAATGATCGGGGCAAGTGTCGAGACCACTGTGGATAAAATGTTGACAATGGGGCTCGCTATGGTTATCAGAATAATTATTGTCTGCATCAACTGAGGCCTCAATATCCGGGGCCGTAGCTGAGGATCGTACGCAATATGAGATTTTCGATATATACACGTTGAGAAAAAAACATACTTGGTTATACAAAGCCTAAGTTAGTGAAATTTAGCTTCCCTCCCTTGGCGGGAGGGATCGAGGGAGGGGGATAAAATAGACATCATTCCCTCAACTTGGTCTTTCGATATAACCAGAAAAACAAATTATCATTTCATTCTTTCAGGACAAGAAGGGAATTTACATGAAAGCTGTAGGGTTTTATCAATACCTACCGGTAGAAGATCCGGAAAGTTTGGTGGAGGTCGAGGTGCCGACTCCTGAACCTCGTGGCCGGGATTTGCTGGTACGAGTCAAAGCGGTTTCCGTCAACCCGGTCGACACGAAAGTTCGCGCTCGGCAGGAATCGCTGGAG
>JAHEHB010000401.1 GCA_024644775.1 Deltaproteobacteria bacterium | reverse complement strand
TATGATGGGGGTTGCACTGGCCGCATCTGCCAGCTTTACCACTCCGGTTGCGCATCCCGCCAACATTCTGGTAATGGGACCCGGGGGCTATAAGTTTTTGGACTATCTAAAAGTTGGGGGACTGCTTACCTTGGCTGTTCTGGCCACGTTGATACTGGTGCTTCCGGTTTTCTGGCCGTTGGCTGCACGGTAGCAGAGGACGGAAGGCAATGAGCAGAAGGCAGAGGACGGAAGACAGGGGCCAGAAAGCAGTGAGCAGAGGACAGAAGACAGAAGGCGGAGGACAGAAGACGGAGGGCGGAGGACAGAAGGTAGAGGGCAGATGACAGAAGGCAGGAGGCGGATAGGGGATGTTTGTTTGGTTCCGATGAGAACTTGCTTTTTGAGAACGGGGTTGCATAAATGCTGATTCGTTTTCACAACATAGGAAAAACGACTCTACACGTGAAACCACTTTTCGAAAATGAGCGATACCTTTGTCGTTGGACAGACCAACGATATGGGTGTTTTGGCAATGCAGCCGATGGGGTACCCCCGGCTTCCCCAAAGGGCAAACAAAATGGAGAGTTTTTATAGTTTTCATATTTCACTAATAGTAAAGTTGTAAAATGTCCGTAGGAATACATTGGATATTTTGAGGATTAAAATTTCTATCTGACGCAGAGATCGGGTAAACTGGGACGTCTTGAAATTGGCTTATCTAATTTTGAATTTTTCTAATTGACAAATACAGAACGCATTGCTATAAAAAATCTTAACTAAGATATCATTTTCCCTAATTTCAGCATTTTCAATATTGTTGTTTATACCTTCATAATATAAAATCAACCTAAAAGATATTGACATAGTAATTTACGATATATGAGATTGCGATTAGTTGACATATCATATTCCGGGTGTTTACACATGGTTAAAAAGAAGGAGGAAATGTTATGACTAAGAATTCATTAAGAACAATTTTACTATTAACAATGAGTATCTTTCTAATTAATTGTGCCGCGCAAAGCGTTCAAATGACTCAAGTAAAAGCCCCTGAACCACCATTTAAACCTCATGAATTTGATCTTAATCAATACGAGCCAAAAGTGAATAACTTCATCGTGCTGTTTGATGCATCCTTTTCGATGCGTTCAACGTATGGAAAAGGATGGAAATTTAAGCAAGCCAAAGAATTTGTTTCTCGTATGAATCAAACCCTTCCGGAATTAGAATTTAATGCGGGGCTCCGATCGTTCGGTCATCATCCAACTGTAAGTAAAAAGAAGACCGTTCTTTCTTATGGTCTCACAAAATACACGAAAAAAGGATTAGACGAGGCTTTGAATGCTTTAAAATGGCCTGGCGGAAACACACCGATGGCTGCAGGAATTAATGCTGCGACAAAAGATCTGGAATCTACTAAAGGCCAGACTGCGGTTATTATCGTGAGCGACGCGGAAAGACAGCTATTGGATAAAGACCCGTTGCAAGCGGCCGAAGCCATGAAGCGTCAATACGGCGAGAATACTTGTATCTATACTGTATTCATAGGTGATGCAACGACGGGAAAAGAGTTAATGGAAAAACTTGCTCAGGCGGGAAAATGCGGATTTTCAGCGAACTTAACGGATCTAATGTCGGGTCAGGCCATGGCTGATTTTGTGGAGAAAGTGTTTTTGGTCAAACGCCCGATGATGAAGGCAGCACCGACACCGAAACCCACCCCGAAACCTGCGCCTTCCCCCTCGGATAGTGATGGGGATGGTGTTTATGATGACAAAGACAAGTGTCCCGGAACACCGGTGGGCGCTGAGGTTGATGAAAGAGGTTGCTGGGTGATCAGAAATGTCATGTTTGACTTTGATAAATATAACATAAAGGAAGAATATTATCCCAGATTGAATAAGGTTGTTGAGGTGTTGAAAAATAATCCAACGGTGAAAATAGAGATCGAAGGACATACGGATAGTATCGGTAGTGCGAAATACAATCAAACCTTGTCGGAAAGACGGGCTCAGGCGGTCAAGAATTATTCGGTAAACAAAGGGATAGCAGCCGACCGGTTAAAGACTGCAGGATATGGATTGACCCGTCCTATTGCTTCAAATGACACAAAAGAAGGCAGAGTAAAAAATCGGAGAGTAGAATTGACTCCTATCGAGTAGCGACACAGACGAATCCACAATGACTAAGTCCTTCGATTCGTAAATACGATAACGTATTTACTCACTCAGGGCTTAGTGATGATTAATCAATTATGTCGGATTGATTCATAATTATATGTTTCTGTAATTGCGAATCGAAGCACTAGACCGGAAACCAGGCTATGAATTCGACTT
This sequence comes from Deltaproteobacteria bacterium, assembly GCA_024644775.1. The sequence continues at coordinate 2,679 of JAHEHB010000401.1, read as the reverse complement.
TTTTACGAATTCGTCAAGATTACATATTTCAAAAATCCATATTAGAAGTAAATGCTGTATAAATTTATCCGTGCATAGATTTTGCATGCCTTTTGGAGAAATTGACAAATTGAAATCGATTCGATAAAAGAGAACTTTCAAATATCGAGGTATTAGGCGCAGAATGAATTCAGATCGACGTAAGTTTTTAAAGTGGGGGGCAGTCACAACCGGGATGTTAATGTCCCCTTTACCGGCTTTAGCTACTTTTAATAAATTTTTATCACCCATCAGAGAATTATCGTTTCACAACACCCACACCGACGAAAAACTGAGTGTCTGTTATTTTTGTGACGGAAAATATGATACGGCCGCTTTACAAAAAATCGATTATATTTTGCGCGACCATCGAACAGGAGAGACTAAAAGTATCCACACAAACCTGATAGACCTGCTGCATGCGGTTGCCGTCAAATCCAAATGCCAGTCTCCATTTTTTGTCATTTCAGGCTATCGTTCACACGCCACCAACGCAAAGCTCCGCAAGAAACGAAAGGGAGTCGCTGCTAAAAGTTTGCACATGGAGGGTAAAGCCATTGATATTCGGATTCCTGATTATAGTACACATCGTTTGCGGCAAGTAGCCTTAGACCTAAAGGGAGGTGGTGTCGGTTATTATCCACGTTCGGATTTCGTTCATCTGGATATTGGCCGAGTGAGATTCTGGTAAGGTTTTTTGCCTAACCCGGATAAACCGGAAAGCATAGCCACAAAGGCACTAAGACACAAACAATAACTGGTTATTATAAATTAACTTTGTGCCTTGGTGTCTTGGTGGCGAAAATATTTTGTTAGAAAAGTCCTTCGCAAATATGATGCGATTTTGATAGATAGGTACTAAACGACAATTTATCTAAAGGACCTTGGCGGACGCTCAAGAAGCGCCGCATTTAATGGTTCATCCCTATTGTAAATATCCTCACGGAAATTCAGGTTGCCTTTCTTATCTATCCAGGCCGTCCAGTAAAGCAGATGCACATAAACATCTGTATTTAAGGATACGACTCGTCTTTTCTCGTTATCAATCGCTTTTAATATTGTTTCGCTCGTCCAGTTATCATGATCTATGAGAAGATATTTTGCCAACTCGATCGGTTGTTCTAATCGTATACAACCTGAACTGAAACCTCGCCGATTGCGTTCGAACAGATTTTTTGACGGTGTATCATGCAAATATACGGCAAATTTATTTGGAAACATAAACTTTATTCTACCCAGTGCGTTCTCTGGTCCGGGATCCTGGCGCAGCCGATAGCCAAAATTACGAGGATTGATACCTGACCATTCAATCAAGTAAGGATCGACCACCCGTGCATTATTATGCCAGCTTTCGAATACATTTATTCCCATTTTATTGAGATATTCGGGATCTTTAATGATTTTCGGAAGAATATCTTTAACCGCTATGCTGGTCGGGATATTCCAGAAAGGATTTATTACGATATATGTCATCTTTTCGCTAAAAACGGGGGTGCGCCGGTATTCTCTGCCGACAACCACCTTCATATCCATAACTTTTTCGTCATTTTCGGAAACCGTCAATTTATAATCAGCGATATTGACAAGAATGTGACGTTGTCCGAGCTCATGCGGTATCCAGCGCCAACGTTCCAAGTTTAGCTCGATCTGGCGGATTCTGTCATCCAATGGCACGTTTAATGCGGCCAAAGTACGCGGTCCGACAATGCCATCAATCTCCAATCCATGCCGTTGTTGAAATTTGCGCACCGCTTCCTCTAATTTTTTATCAAACAGATCGGAAGATACGCCATCAATTTCAGACAAATCTCCCAACACTTCTAATCGTTTCTTGACATCTCGGACTCGGTCATGCCTACTTTCTAACTGTAGCTTGGGACCTGAAATAATTGGAGAATGTGGGTGGTTATCGGACAGATTCCGGTATTGCATTAAAATGTTACGCAACAATGCATAACCGTCATGAGGTGGTAAAAGCCTTGTCAATCTTGATTTTATACGCTTCTCATCCAGTGCATTTTGAAGAAAGACGGCCAGATTGGCTTTTGGGTTATTCACAACCCATTCCGTGTGAATAGTCTCGGGGTTAACACGTCCCGCCAGATAATGAGAACCAAGCAATAGGAAAGCATCGGTACACAGCAATTCAAAATCCACCAAATCATCTACGTCAAGTGTATTATTAACCGCTCTACTTTTGGTAATTTTATCTGAAAGCGCTTTAATCTTTTCCAAATGATAGTCTTGCGGTCGCAATCCTTCATCATAAGAGCGTCCAATTTCAGCAATAAACTCAGGGATGTACGTGGAAAATTTCTGGGAATCGATCCAAGCTGGGGCGTAATTTCTACGTTGATAGAACAAAGGTAAATCCACAATACCGCATATTAATTCACCACTGCATGAAAAACGCTCGTTCATCAGTTCTTTTAATATCCGCTTTTGAAGGTGAGATTGTATTTGATCCTGTCGAACTTCCTCTGAACCACCCGTATCCCGGATAGTACTCAACGCGCAAACGCTCATGAAAACTATCAAAAATTTTTTAATCATTGTTATTCTAAACCGATCGTAATAATCATGTTCGTAGTTGTATTATAAAGGAATGCATCCCGTTTTTTGTTGTCTTTCATAGCACCTCGTTTTCATCTATTTTCCGCT
>JAHEHB010000073.1 GCA_024644775.1 Deltaproteobacteria bacterium | reverse complement strand
TGGACGCTATCGGTGTGATTCATGTGGACGCCCACGGCGGCGCCACGAATCTGGAACTGGCTCATATTCTCCCCACCAGCGAAAGCGGCCGACCAGGATGGGAGGTTTTACCGCCGCTTCCTTGTCATCGCCCAGAGTTGGATTTCTTGGAACTCGTTCAATCCCTCGAAAACGAGTTTGAGAGAAATCGCTCGGCCTTCGATACCGAACGGCGTCAAGACCGCGCGATTGCAGTGAGTGTAACAAATGCCGGTCGCCCGGCAGCTGATGAATCTCTGGAAGAATTGGTGGAATTGGCGCATACCAGCGGAATTACGGTTGTTGACAGGATCATACAAAGACATCGCCACATAAATCCCAGGTATTTAATCGGTAAAGGCAAGCTGAGTGATATCATCTTGCGTGCGTTGCAATTAGGGGTCGATCTGTTGATCTTTGACCGTGAACTCAATCCATCTCAAGTTCGGGCGATAACAGACGTGACCGAACTGAGGGTTATTGATCGAACTCAGCTGATTCTCGATATTTTTGCTCACCGGGCTCAAAGCAGGGAAGGAAAAATTCAGGTGGAGATGGCTCAACTCAAATATCTGCTACCCCGATTAGGAATGAAAGACGATGCATTATCAAGGCTTACCGGTGGTATCGGAGCGAGGGGACCTGGCGAGACTAAACTGGAAATCAATCGTCGACGTATCACCGATCGCATCACCCATCTGGATCGTCAGCTTCAGAATGTTCGGAAAAGTCGCCAACAAAAGCGTTCCTTGCGACTTCGCAAGAAATTGCCAATTATTTCCATTGTCGGTTATACCAACGCCGGAAAATCTACCTTATTGAATACACTCACTCACAGTAATGTATTTGTGGAAAGCCAGTTGTTTGCAACCCTAGATCCCACAAGCAGGCGTTTGCGATTTCCACGGGATTTTGAAGTAATCATAACCGATACGGTGGGGTTTGTTCAGGGTCTTCCGAAAGACTTACTGGACGCCTTTGCAGCGACATTGGAAGAACTTCACGATGCCGATCTTTTGTTGCACCTTATCGACGTCAGCGATTCCCGCTTCGAAGAACAGATTGAGGCGGTTCAGACTATTTTGATCCAACTCAAACTCCACAATAAACCGGTAATTCCTGTTTTTAACAAAATGGATATTGCTGCCCCCCAGATTGTCCAGCATAGCCTAAAGCGCTATGGCGGCGTTGCCATATCCGCTTTATCGAGCAAGACATTATCGCCGCTCATCGCTGGAATGGAAAATCATGTAGAGACACTGTTCAAGCAGGGGCTTTTTTCGATGGGTTCTTACAGAAATTAGGGGGCAGCCTTTCTGGGATTCGATCGTATGTCGTGATCAAAGCATTGCTTCAGTTGTCGTCGTTTTTCAATAAACGCGATGGCCGACGATTTGTCCTTATTCACGATCAGATCCTCTGGAAATTTTAAATTTTCGAGAATCGGTCGAATGGCCGTGTCTTGACCGATCTCATTGATCGCATGCGCATCCGAGGATACAACCACCGGGCATTCCAGGCGTTTGCAGGCAAGAATCAATTCTTGTGTTGCTTTCGGTGATGTTTTGCCCAGCGCGCTCTTGCTGTTGTTTAACTCCAAGACCATCCCATATCCGATGGCCGCTTTCGCAACGGGCTCAAACTCAACCTCATAACCTAAAACATTGGGATGCGCGATGATGTCCACATAGGGATTTTTTTCCATTGCCTCTAACAGCATTTCCGTATATCTACTCTGGCCCAACCCCTTTTGGATATTATGGTGAATGCCGAGTAAAACGACATCCATGTCAGGTAGAAATTCGGTCGGACAATCGATGATCCCGGGCGTTTCAAGCAAATTACACTCAACGCCTTTCAGAAGGCGGATTCCTGGAACGGGATCCATGAGTCGTTTAAAAAAAATACTATTGAGACACCCCTTGAGAGTCAGTCCATGATCGGTGATGGCGAAGGCTTTCAATTTTAAAGCCTTCGCTCTCGTGAGCATTTCCAGCGCCGTGTGCAGTCCACAGGTGCTAAACAATGAATGTGAATGAAGATCTACGGTGAGCATTGTTTTTTAAGGCGTATGATTGCGTTTCCGAGGTATACTTCTACCATCATCGAGTGTCGCTGATTTCTACATTCGGTAGCTCTTCTTTAAACTCAAGAAACATTTTCTCCATCTGCCCGTCAACATTCGGCCAATTGTTTCGCCAATCGTGGATGCTGCACCAATCACCCTGATCCGTCGGAGCTGTACAACTGATAATCGGCATTTCCGGATCTCCGGCAATCGATTTGTAATTAAGCATCATTGCACGGGTTTTTGGAAAATCGTCGAATTCGAATAGCTGAACCAAGAAAATCCTGCAAATCCCTTCAAAAAACCGGCTATTCCTTCGAAACTCCAAGATCCGGTTCTTGAACATATGGACTGCTTCTTTGGCGGTTTCCGCATCCACCATTAAATTGAATTCACCATATCGTCTATCGGTCTCTGAAGTCTTTTCCTGGTTGGTTAAATGTGCAAACACGCCGATAAATTTCATCGCGGCCTCCTTCTGAAAAATGTTCTCAAACGAAGATTTGATGAATTCGTAAAAAGCCGAATTCATCAAATCTTCGGCATCATCTAAACGTTATCTTGTTCGGGCAGACATTTCAAGCCCCAGACTTAAATCGACCTTAAAACGTTGTAAATGTGCTTCATCTGCGTGACCACTAAGGGACGCGGGGAAAATAAGATACCCCATCTACCATCCTAAATATGTGCACTATCCGGGATATTTTATTTTTTCCGAGTCCCTAAAGCCTTTCATATACTTCGATGAGTTGATCGACCAATTGTTCAAAATGGGCGAGGGCTTGTTTTACCGGTTCCGGCGATCCCATATCCACCCCAGCTTCCAACAGCTCATCCAATGGGAATTTACTGCCGCCAAGCTTGAGGAAATTTAGGTAGGCATCCCTTGCAGTTTCACCCTCTTGAACGACCTTGTCGGCAAGGGCAATGGCAGCAGAAACACCGGTGGCATACTTATAGACGTAAAACGCAGAATAGAAATGCGGAATTCGCAGGCACTCAAGCTCCAACTCAGGATCGACTATCATCGTATTGCCAAAGTATATCTCTATCAGTTTTCGATATTGATCCCGAATAACCTCGAGCGTTAAGGGCTTATTCTCTTCAATCATCCCATGGGTGATCATTTCGAATTCAGCGAACATGGACTGGCGGATAAGGGTTGCTCGAATGTTGTCAATTTCTCGATTCAAGATATAGACTTTCATCTTGGGGTTATCTTCATAGTAGTTGAGTAGATGACGACTTAAGAGATCTTCATTAAATGTGGAGGCAACCTCAGCGACAAATATGGTGTATTCATAATCCACATAGGGCTGATACACTTTGGAATAATGGGAATGCATGGAATGGCCGGCTTCATGAATGAGCGTATATAAACTGTTGATGTTTCTATCTTCATAATTCAATAGAATGTAAGGGGGCGAATCATAACATCCCGAAGAATAGGCGCCGCTTCTTTTGCCACGGTTTTCATACCGGTCAACCCATCCACCCAATAATCCTTCCTTAAGTGTATGTGTGTAGGATTCTCCCAGCGGCGACAATGCGGCTTCAATCACATTTACGGCTTCTTCATAAGTCATATGAAATTCGATATTCCTCAGAATCGGAACATACGTGTCGTAGTGATGAAGTTTTTCCAGGCCGAGTGCTTGTTTACGAAACGTTAAATATTTAAAAAACGGTTCGAGGTTTTTCTTAACTGTCTTGATGAGGTTATCATAAACCGTCTCCGGTACGTCATCGACAAACAATGCGGCGGATCTACAGGTTGTGAAATTTCTTACCTTCGCGTAGAACTGGTCTTTTTTTATGGCGTATGAGTGGAGTGTCGCCAATGTGTTTTTGTGGTCGTCATAGGCGCTGTAGTATTGATGAAAGGCTTTTTTTCTAACTTCCCTTTGGGGGCTGATGAGAAATGTTAGAAAGTTACCGTGGCTCAGTTCAATCTCTGTTCCGGTCTCGTCCACCAATGTGCCAAACCGTAGATCGACATTGTCGAGCTGCCCGAAAACCTGTGAAGGCGCTTGGGTGACATCCCGACTCAATGCAAGTATCCTTTCGATCTTTTCATCATATGTATGAGGTTTGTATCTTAGAACCTTGTGAAGATAGAAACGATAATCGCTTAGCGAATCATCTTCCAAATAACGACTCATGATATCATCCGGTATGGATTGAATTTCAGGTGTCATAAAACTGGAAAGTTCAGATGCTCGCGTGAACAGGTTAATCGCTTTTTGAAATAATCCCAAATAATGCTGATTTGATTTATCTTCGTCGCTTTTTAGGTGAGCATATGTGTACAGTTTTTCGACGTTTCTTTGGACGGACAGGTGAAATTCCACGGCATTCTTAAAGACGGTGATTGCGTCGTTCAACCTGCCCTTATATGTCGCATAAGATTCAATCTCCTTTTCGATTTGTTTGTAGAGAGATTCCCATGATGTATCCGAATCAAAAAGCGGTGTCAGATCCCACTGATGTCCGTCTGGAATATCCTTTCGTGCAGGAATGGTTCTCTTTGTCATTTCCATTATCCTTTCAGAAAAGTCGTTTAGCCAAATAATCTTCAGGTATTTGATGGACTTGTTCCCAGATAACCAAGATGATAATAAGCAGCATCTATTCTAAAAAATTAGGAGGTAAATACCATGAAATTCGTTCGATACCAAGTAAATGATCATGAAAGCTTCGGGATTTTGGAAGAAAGCAGTGTTCAAGAAATTAAAGGCGCCATCTTCGGTGAGTACACGGTAACAAATGTTAAACACAACGTCGATGATGTGCGGTTGCTAACGCCGGTTGAACCTTCAAAAATCCTGTGTGTCGGGTTAAATTATCGAGACCACATCGAAGAGGTTGGCGCACATCCCCCCGAATTTCCGAGTCATTTCATGAAACCTCCCACCGCCATTATCGGCCCTGGTGATGCGATCCTCTATCCGAAAATCGCCAAACAAGTCGATTATGAGGGAGAGGTGGCGGTGGTCGTTAAAAATAGAATCAAAAACGTCCCTGAAGCGGACGCTTTGAACCACGTTTTGGGCTACACCTGTTTTAATGACGTTACGGAAAGAATCCTTTCCACCGCCCAAGGCCAGCTAACCAGAGCAAAGGGTTTCGACACGTTTGGGGCATTCGGACCTTGTATCGCAACCGATCTGGATCCCTTGAATCTTACGGTGAAAACATTCGTAAACGGAAAACAAGTTCAGGATGGCAATACCGGAAGTATGATGTTTTCTATTGCATTTTTGATCCACTATCTATCCCAGTGCATGACGTTTTACCCCGGCGATATCATCAGTACCGGTACGCCGGTAGGGGTGAGCCCCATCGTTCCGGGGGATGTGGTGGAAGTCAGTGTTGACGGTATTGGGGTACTCACAAACCGGGTTGAGGCTGAGACCTGATTTATTTGAACTTAGAAAGCCGGGTCTTCTGGGTCAGACTTTTTTACGCTCTTGTCTGTTTAGTACGAATTAAGCGAATCCTGTCAAAAAATCAGAAAGGATATAATTGCGCAAACCTTTTTATGGTTGGACGATTGTCGGCGTCGCCTTTCTCATTGGCGCTACCGAAGCCGGTGCGTTCCAGAATATTCTCTCGGTGTTTCTTAAACCGATGGTCGGTGAATTCGGATGGAGCCGAGCGGCTGTTTCAGGGGCTATGGCGTTTGGTTCCATAAGCGCCGGCATCCTGTCCCCGTTTTTAGGTCCGGTTTTGGACCGCCACGGACCGAGAATGGTAGCCTTCTTTGGTGTATTGATTTTAAGCACCGGTCTGGTTTGCATGGCCCTTCTGAACCATATTTGGCAGCTGTACTTGTTCTTTGGCGTGGGCAGAATGATTGCTGTCGGTGCGTTAAGTCTCGTCATTTCCGTTACGGTGGCAAACTGGTTTATCCGCCGTAGAGGAAGGGCGATGGGTATTGCGTGGTTGGGACCGCGCTTTGGGTCGGCAGTGCTGCCGGCCTTCGTCCAATTTGCTATCCTCACCTACGGCTGGCGAACGGCGTGGGCCGCGTTGGGGGTCATTGTCTTTTTCATATCGGGTATTCCTTCTTTGCTATTTCTTCGCAGAAAACCAGAAGATGTCGGTTTGCAGCCGGATGGAGAACATCCGGCTTACGCCAAAGATAATGGTATCGAAGTGTCGGAAAGAGGGAAGTTCGAAGGATCGGATTCAATACCTGAACCGGTTTGGACACGGGTTCAGGCAACCCATACTGTGGTTTTTTGGGCATTAACATTTCTCAGCAGCTTGATAACATTTACCCAGGCAGGAATCAATTTTCATCTCTTTCCGTTCATGACAGACCATGGTGTTAATCAGGTATCGGCAGTATTGGTGCTCAGTATCATCGCAGTCTTTGGCGCCCTGGGAACCATTTTATGGGGGTTTTTGGCAGAGAAGGTTCGAATACAAGTCCTGCTTGCGATAAACGGTTTTGGTAGTGGCCTGATATTTTTGTTTCTGTTTGCGACTGTTCAAAGCAACGTACCCACATCGTTTGGAACCAGCTCCCTTTTCGTTATTGCCGCATGTCACGGTGTCCTGCACGGTGGCAGGTTGCCGGTAATGGCCATGGTTTGGGCAGAATTCTATGGTCGAACATCTATGGGGAGTATTTACAGCATTTCAAGCCCGTTCCGATTCACTGCCAACGCAATCGGCCCCATTTTCGCAGCGATCTGTTTCGACGTTTTCGGAAGCTACAGTTTCCCCTTTTCCCTGTTTACGGTGATTTTCCTTGTGACCGGGGTCATGTGGTTATACATGAAATCGCCACGACATCCTCTTTTTGATAAATCGGGGTAATTACCAGTTCAACGCCACCGCTGGTCACCGAAGCGGCCAGTTTAATCGAAAAAGAAACTAATGAACGTCGAACATCGAACGTCCAACGTCGAATATTGTATTCTGTCAATTTAAAAAAATACTGAGTAAGCCTACTCCGCCGAAGTGGCTACGAAGGCCGGGAGCGAATATATCCTTCGAAATTTTGCGGTTAAGTATTTTGCGGTTTGCTTGTTTTAAAATTAGATAAAGCGCAGCGCCACCAATATTGGATGTTCGATGTTGGACGTTCGATGTTCGACGTTCAGTCTTTTCACTGTTTCGGCCAGGCGGAGTTTCATATTAGTAAGCTTCATGCCGGTTCCTCGTGCAATGAGTCTTCGGGGTGGGGGGGATCCGGCGTTTTTTCCGCATCTTCCTTTAACTTCCTGCGTTCAAACAGCGCATATACGGTGGGCACCACCACTAGGGTAATCAGGTTTGAGCTGACCAGGCCGCCGATAATCGCCCGGGCCATTGGTGCCTGTGCTTCACCACCTTCTCCCATGCCGATGGCCAGCGGCGTCATGGCCAAAATGGTGGTCATGGCGGTCATCAGAATAGGCCGGAGCCGTCTGCGGCCCGCTTCTTCGATGGCTTCCCTGAGCGGAAAACCGTCGCGCCGACGCAGCAGATTGATATGATCCACGAGTAAGATAGCATTGTTTACCGCAATGCCGCCCAGCATGATGCAGCCGATGTAAGATTGCACGTTAAACGTCGTATCGGTCAAAAACAGCATGAGAATCACGCCGATGGCGGCAAGAGGCACGGAAAACATCACTACGAAAGGATACCGAAGCGATTCGTAGAGCGATGCCATCACCATGTAAACCAAAACCAGTGCCAGCACGAAACTCGTCAGCAATTCCCGAAAGGCTTTTTGCTGTTCCTCGTAATCGCCGCCAAACAGAATACTAAAATCTCTTGGAACGGGAACGGTGCGAAATCCGTCGCGGATGTCTGTTAAAATGGAACCCATGTCGCGTCCGCTAATATTGGCGGTTACGTATACCACTCGCTCCTGATCTTTCCGCTCGATGAGCACAGGGCCACGTCTGGGGCGAATTTGTACAACGTTTCGAAGAATCACCGAATCACCATCCGCATTGGTGATGGGAAGATCCAGAATGTCTCGAAGATCTTTCTTCTCAGCCTCTTTGAGTTTGACAAGAATCCGGTATTCATTGCCGCCTTCTCGATAGTTGCCGGCCGAACTTCCGGAAAGGACGGTCTGGAGCATATTGGCAATCTTGGAAACCGTCAGTCTCATATCAGCTGCTTTTTGTCGATCCACGATGATCAACTCTTCCGGGGTTCCGGTCTCACGGCTCATCTTGGCATCCGTAACCCCGTCCACACTCTCCACTACTTCCAGCACTCGCCGGGCAAGCGCGTCGGAAATCTCAAGATCATGTCCACGGACTTCCACCTGAACTCTCTCACTGCCTGCCGTACCGATCCGCAATAGAAATAGTCCCCGGCCTGGCCGGGTACGCACTTTGACTCCGGGCAGAAACATGAGTTTCTTGCGAAGATCCGAAGCGATCTGATCACTGGAGCGGGTACGCTTTCTAACGGGTTTGAGCGCAATTCTCATCTCTCCGGCGTTGGAACCCCGAGCTCGCCAGGAAGATCCACCGATAAAGGCCACCGTGTTCCTAATCTCCGGCACCTCACGCTTGACGATGGCTTCAATTTTTTTAAACGACGCGTCCACCAAATCCAGCCGGGTTCCCACCGCCATTTCTGCATATACCCGAACCTCGCTTTGATCGGTATCGGGCATGAGCTCCACCCCCACCAAGGGAATCAGATAGAGGCATCCAACCAGAAGAAGCAGGGCGCCTCCCAGCGTCAAGATCCGGTGATTCAGGCAAAACCCAAGAAGATTTCCATATTCTTTTTCCATCCCGACAAAGAACCGGCCGGAGAGACGAAAGATCCTGCCGCCCCGGGAAGATTTGTTTCCACTTTCAAGCGTTACGGGACTGCGAATCCTGGAAGCCAGCATGGGCACCAGCGTCAGGGCCACGGCGAGCGAACATCCCAGCGAAAAGCAGACCACATAGGAGAGCTGTTTGAACATGATCCCCGACATGCCGCGCACAAAAATCAGCGGTAGAAACACCACCAGGGTCGTTAAGGTGCTGGCAACGACCGCGGCCATCACTTCCTGACTGCCATGGACGGCGGCGGCTTCGGGATCTTGGCCGCTTTCTCTAAGACGGTAGATATTTTCCAGCACCACGATGGCATTGTCCACCAGCATACCGACTCCCAGGGCCAGGCCGCCAAGAGTCATTAAATTCAAGGTAAATCCGTTGAAATACATCAGCGAAAAAGTGGCAATCACCGAGATCGGGATGGTGGTGGCGATGACGGCGGTGCTGGGAATGTTTCGAAGAAACAGCAGCAGCACGAACACCGCCAGTGCGCCGCCATAGAGAATGGTGGCACCGACATTGGTGATGGATCGTTGAATGTAGTCCGAGGTATCGATGATGGGAATGATTTGGATTTGTGGAAAATCCCGATTGACTTTCTCGATTTCTTTGAGAACACCGGTGGCAACCTCCACCGTGTTTTTCCCTGATTGTTTGCTCACCGACATCCGGACGCCGGAACGGCCGTTGACCCGGACGATACGGGTCACTTTTTCCCATGCGTCTTCAATGGTTGCGATTTCTTTAAGCTGAATGGGCACCCCTTCACGGATTGCAACCACCGTGTTTTCCAGCTCATTCAGATTGTTGTAAATGCCGGGGGTTCGTATGGTGACATCGAGCTGGCCCTGTTCGATGGTGCCTGCCGGCAGGTTGATGTTCTCTTCCTTTATCCGACTGAGGATTTGATCGATGGGCAATCCCAATGCCTTTAATTTTTCGGCATTCAAATTGACGTGAATTTCCCGATCCAGTCCGCCCCGAATATTCAGGGAAGCCACGCCGGGAATCCGTTCGATTCGGTTTTTGATCTGATGGTCGATGATGTGTCGAACCTGTATGGGATCCAGGTTGCTGGAAGCACCCAAAATTAGGATTGGAAACGCAGCCAGGTCGAACTTTCGCAGCCGGGGGCGCTCGGCATCTTCCGGAAGTCGAGGAATAACACGATCCAAACGATCCCGGATATCATCGGCTGCAGCATCCAGATTGGTGCCCCAGGAAAAGGTGACCCGAACACTGCTGCGGCCCTCGGCTGAAACAGAGGTGACCTCTTCCACGCCCGGTACCGCGCTCATGGCCTCTTCAATGGTCCGGGTGATGAGCTCTTCCACTTCTTCTGAGCTGGCGTTTTCATACTCCGTACTAATGCTGAGGGTCGGATAGGTGATATCGGGCATCAAATCGATGGGCAGCCGTCTGAGTGAAACCCCACCCACAATGATGATAATCAGAGACGCCATGACCGTCAGTACCGGTCGGCGTACTGCGAAACGGGAAATGTTCATATTTTTTGTCTAACCACCGATGGATTGCGCTTCTTTTGTTCGGGGGTGCGAGGGCTTCGGTGCGATGCCGCTTTGGGTTTTTCCCCCGGTAAAATGATCGATGCGCCATCCTCGAGCAGGTGATGTCCGAGCGTAACAACCGAACCCTTGAGCGGTGGGTCGAGGATTTCTGCTGTTTTTCCGTTGACGATACCCACCGTCACAGGAACGAAACTGGCTCTTTTTTGTTGAAGATCCGCCATAAACACACCCGCAGAGCCCTCTCGTTTCACGATGGCGGTTGCCGGTAACACCGTGGCGTTGTCATGCTGTTGAAACTCGATCTCAACACGAACAAACATACCGGGCTTTAAGCGCTTCTGTTTGTTCGGAATTTCTATTTCGACCCGAGCTTCGCGGGATTTTTCTTTGAGCAACGGAGCGATCCGCACAACGCGCCCAGGAAAGGTTTGACCGGAAAATGCATCGGTCGTGGCGACCGTCTCCAGCCCCGTTTTTATCTTGGAGTAATCCCGTTCAATCACATGGATGACAGCGGTCAGGGTTCCGATGTCGAGGATGGAAACAATCGGGTTGTTGGGTGCAAGCATCGCCCCCTCGTCTATGAATCGTTCACCCACAACCCTCAACCCTGAATTATGGTTTTTGGGAACCTGGATTTGCGCATAAGATAGCCGGACTTTGGCCATTTTGAGTGCGGATTTTTTTTGGGTCAGTTGGGCTTTGGCAACCTTAAGCTTTGCCTGTTGTGTTTTATATTTTGCATCGATGACATCCAGTTCCGACTCAGAGGTGATTTTTTTCTTTCGAAGGGTCTCGATTCGTCGATATTCACGCTCTGTATTCTCCAGCATGTCCCGGCTTTCTTGAAGATTTGCCCGAGCAACTTCCAGCTCAGCCTGTGCCTGATTTACCTGTTGACGGGTTTCATCATCATCCAAAACTGCCACTAACTGGCCGCCTTTGACGATGTCACCGATATCAACCAATATATTTTCAAGCCTACCACCGATCTTCGGTGCCACAATAAACTCGGACAACGGATAAAGCGTACCGGTAAAACGACCGACTTCCCGAATGGGCGCCTGCTTGACCGGTGCGATTTCCACAGCCACCGGAACGTCTCTTCGCTGTCGCCTGAAGCCTGTTCGGGAGGCAGATACCTTTTGATATATCTGCCAGCCGAAAAGTCCGAGAACGATCAGTATAATGAATATAGCGACGATTTTTTTCATTCGAAATCTGCCAATAAGTTCATATTGCAATCGTGGGACGGCTTAAATTGTTCAGCAATCGGGATGTTTTTCTTATAAAACTCTGAAAATAGCGGAATGAATGATCATGCCCGCCCCGGCTGGGTTAGTAATTCTTTAAGCGATCAAATTACAATAACCCCCCAAATTGCTAACATGTGATAATCATTGTACATTGTTTTTCATCAATAACAATAAAAAACTATCGTAGCTATAATCCAAAAAAGGTGGGGAAATTTCCCATCTTATTCACCCCCACCCGGCTTCCCCTCTGCAGAAGACAGAGGACAGCCACCCCCCGTCAATGGCTGGACAATTGTAAGCATCTGTTATGAAATAAAATTTCCTGGTTATATACAACGCCCAAGTTAGTGAAATTTAGCTTCCCTCCCCTGGCGGGAGGGATTGAGGGAGGGGGATAAGGCGATAAAACCGGTTTTACCTTAGTCTATTTCCACCGTTTGCAGATCGAGGCGGTCCGTGATAGGGGATTGAAAAGCAAGGTACGACATCTGAGGCGGTTGACCACACGAGCTTATTTTAAAGGAGGCGTCAGGCAATCTATGAAAACCATCGGTCTACTTGGCGGCATGAGCTGGGAGTCTTCCATCGAATATTACCGGATTATCAATGAAGAAACACGCAGAAGATTGGGGGGGTTGCATTCGGCCAAAAGTATTATGCTTTCTGTTGACTTTGCCGAGGTGGAAATCCTTCAGAACCAAGGCAGATGGGATGATGCCGCTCGACTATTGACTGTTGCGGCAAAAGCTCTTGAAAACGGGGGCGCAGATTTTATCGTGCTTTGCACAAATACCATGCATAAAGTGGCCGCCGATATCCAGCAGTACATCGATATTCCGCTCCTGCACATTGCCGATGCGACGGCGCAGGATATCAGGCAAAGAGGATTTCGGCGGGTGGCGCTGCTCGGCACCCGGTTTACAATGCAGGAGGATTTTTACAGGGGTCGTCTTGTACAAACCTTTGGGCTCGATGTGCTGGTTCCGGATACGAGTGAACAAATTCATATCAACCGAGTCATCTACGATGAGTTGTGCGTGGGAAAAATTTTACCGGAATCCAAATCAGCCTACCTCAAAATCATGGAAAACCTCCTAAGCAGAGGTGCAGAGGGTATCATACTGGGATGTACGGAAATCGGCTTGTTGGTTCATCAGGCAGACAGCACGGTCCCACTGTTTGACACGACTCGAATTCACGCGAAAGCAGCCGTGGAATTTGCATTGAAACCAGATTAATTGCAAACAGCCCGCAAACATCTGCTATCTCGGTAAAACGGTAGAGAATAGCGGGTAATCTCTGGAATGCACCTTTTCGGGAGGTTGTGCGAAAAACGCTATCATCGCCGGATTAGTAAACGGTTTTGTTCGGCCAATCACACAGGCCGTTGATCAGACAGCTTGGACATTTGGGGTTTCTGGCCATACAATATTGTCGACCGAAATATACAAGGTGCAGACTAAAATCGTTCCAGGCCCGTTTCGGAATCACTTCCATAAGATCGAATTCAATTTTCATCGGATCTTTATTTTGGGTAAAATCTAGCCTTTGAGATATCCTTGCCACATGAGTATCCACGACCATACCGGGTATCCCAAATGCTGCTCCAAGGACCACATTCGCTGTTTTTCTCCCGACACCTGGCAAGGATACTAGCTGATCTAATGTAACCGGAACCTCTCCATCGAATTTTTCTAAAAGAACCTTTGCGCAATTTTTAATGTTTTTCGCTTTGTTGTGATAGTAACCCGTTGGACGGATAATATTTTCCAGCACCTTGATCGATACCTGCGTAAAGTCACTAGGGGTTTTTAGTTTTTTGAACAAAACATTGGTTACGCCATTCACCTGTTTGTCTGTACATTGAGCAGATAGGATCGTGGCCACAAGAAGCTCAAAGGAATTTTTATGGCGCAACTGTGTTTTAACCTCAGGGTAGGTTTGTCGAAGTATCTTTCTGATCTTATCAGCTCTTGATCTCAATGTTGCTTTGGGAGTAGACATAACCGGCTTCCTTTAGATAGCAGGATTCATACTTCACAAACTCGGTATATGAATTTATGTTTGTTAATGAGTGGTTCGGGCCACAAAAACAAGAGGTGATACTTTATCATGGGTTCAGAACAAAAAAAAGTGCGGGCCCTGGGGCTTTGCTCCGGTGGTCTGGACAGTATGCTTGCAGGGTTAATTTTGCGAAAGCAGGGTATTGAAGTTGAATGGATCGCATTTGAAACGCCTTTTTTTTCTTCCGAAAAGGCGCAAGAAGCTTCCGAGGCAACCGGAATACCGCTGACGGTTCAAAATATCACACAAATGTATCTTCCAATGCTGATCAATCCTCCGGTAGGATATGGTAAATGGATGAATCCATGCATGGATTGTCATGCCCTGATGTTTCGGATGGCAGGTAGGCATATGAAAAAAGGGGGATTTGATTTCCTATTTAGTGGCGAGGTGATGGGACAAAGACCCATGTCTCAAACAAAATCCTCACTTCGCTATGTCGAAAAAAACTCAGGATTCGATGGTTATATTCTTCGACCTCTGAGCGCCAAAAGACTTCCGGAAACCGTTCCCGAAATAAAAGGGTGGGTCATCCGGGATCGGCTCTATGATTTTGCAGGAAGATCCCGTAAACCGCAAATTAAGCTGGCCGAAAAATTTGGCATCACCCGCTATCCGGCGCCTGCCGGAGGGTGTTTACTAACCGATACCGGCTACTCGAACCGGCTAAAAGATTTGTTGGGTCACCAGAAAACCTATACGGAAACAGAACTCCATCTATTAAAATACGGCCGCCATTTCCGTCTTGAGAACAAAACAAAACTGATTGTCGGGCGCTCCAAATGGGATAATCAAAACATCATCAAACACCATACTCCAGCCACCGATACGTTGATAAAAACAATAAAAATATCCGGCCCCTTTCTATTGGTACCCCACGGTACGGATCCATCGACCATCCGGTGGGCCGCCTCCTTGTGTGTCGGTTTCAGCAAAACGCCGAACGACGCTCCGGTTGACGTTCTCGTTAAATCTCCCAAAGGACGGGAAATCATCCAATCAACGGGCATTTCACCGGATGAGATAAGGAAATTTAGGATTTAGGATTCGTGAGTTCCGCGTTCCTCCCCGCCGCTGGCCTGAAAAGCGGCCAGTTTAATCGAAAAAGAAACTTTGATGTTACGCGTTCAGCCACAAAGACACCAAGGCACCAAGATTACAGTAAAATTTTTGATTCCATACCCAAAAGAATTCCGATGATTTAGAATACATGTCATCGCTTCGTGTCTTAGTGCCTTTGTGGCAAAATTGTTATTTTGAATGTAGTTTCATAAGAGTTTCAAGTTTCCAATTACAAATCCCAGTTTCCGCTGAGCTGCCCACAGGCGGCTGAGATATCTTGGCCTTTGCTGTGGCGAATAACGGTGGTGTAGTGATGTTGAAGCAGAATTTCCTGAAATTGATTGATGGCTTCTTCCGATGGGCGTGAAAAAATACAACCGTTAAATTCGTTAAACGGAATCAGATTCACTTTCGCCCGAAGTGGTCTGAGCAATTTTGATAACCGTAGCGCATTTTTCTCTGTATCGTTTACCCCTTTTATGAGGATATATTCAAAAAATATTTTACGGCCTGGGAGCAGCGGATACTTGCGACAGGCTTCTAAAAGTATTTCGATGGGATATTTACGATTGATGGGCATTAGCTGGCTTCGGCGTTCATTATCAGTTGCATTTAAAGATATGGCAATATTAACACGGGTATCGGTTCCAAGATTTGATAGTTTCGGTACCAATCCGGCGGTAGATACCGTCACTTTGCGGTTGGAAAATTTGAACCCAAAATCGTTGTCTGTAATTATATGGATGGCATTCACAACGTTTGAATAGTTTGCTAAAGGTTCGCCCATCCCCATAAATACGATGTTAGACAGGGGTTTGGAATGATTCGTTTCCCTCAAAACATCCCGCACCTGGGCAATAATTTCACCGGCGGTGAGGTTTCTCACAAAACCGTGACGAGCCGTAAGACAAAACCGGCATCCCTGTGCACAACCCACCTGGCTGGATAGGCACAGCGTGGAATGGTTTTTTTCGGGAATGAGCACACTTTCGATTAAATGGCCATCTTCTAGTCGAAAAAGGTATTTGCGAGAACCGTCCTGTGAAATTTCGGTATGGCGCTTGACTAAGCGACGAACGGTAAAATGGTCCGAGAGCACTGCTCGAAGTGATTTTGATAAATCAGTCATCTTTTCAAAGGTATCTTCCTGTCGAAGGTACACCCATTTTAAAATCTGTGCGGCACGATACGAAGCAATTCGATGATCCTTAAGCCAAGAGACCAGCTGGTCTTTGGCAAGATCTGTAAGTTCCCTCTTGCTTGAATCCGGCATGTTGATTAGAATCCTTATATAAATTTGCCAAAATACCTATCGGGACGCACCGCTTCCATCGGCGTAATA
>JAHEHB010000400.1 GCA_024644775.1 Deltaproteobacteria bacterium | reverse complement strand
GACGAGCATGGTGTTCATGCAAGTGGTCATGCGCTATGTATTCAATGCTCCCATCGGGTGGGCTGAAGAGCTACCCCGGTTCGCATTTGTGGGCGTTTCTTTCTTCGGTGCTGCCATTCTGATTCGCCAACAGAATCACATTCGAGTGACGGTTTTTTTCGACCGGTTTCCATCTTCCCTGCGATGGGTCGCCATTTTCACCAGCCATTTTGCTGCACTAATTTGTATCGGTTTCTTTCTCAAGGGTGGTGTCGAAATCACAACCGACGAGTGGATGCAATTGGCACCGGCCTCTCAGTTCCCCATGGGTTGGGTGTACATGGTTATCCCTGTTTCGGCAGCTCTGATGCTGATCTACACACTGATCAATATCGCCCGAAACATACGGGAACTGATTGCAGAGAGGCGTTTATGATTTCATTGGCGATATTGCTGGGTGTGTTTCTTTTCTTTCTTGTGCTGGGCGCTCCAATGGTGTTCAGCCTGACGTTGAGCGCACTGGCCCTGCTCTGGTCACTGGATATGGTCTCCCCGCATCTAGTGGTTCAGCGAATGTTTGCCGGAATCGATTCTTTCCCTATGATGGCTGTTCCGTTTTTCATGCTGGCCGGATCCATCATGGAACAAGGAGGTATCTCAGCCAGGCTCGTCCGGTTCTCCAATTATTTGGTTGGCTGGATCACCGGCGGGCTCGCCCATGTCTCCGTTGTAGCGGCCATGTTTTTCGCCGGTATCACTGGATCTGCGGTAGCTGATACCTCGGCCATCGGTGCGGCCATGATTCCTATGATGAAAAAGCGGGGATTCGAAGCCGATTTTTCCAGCAGCCTCGTTGCAGCGGCCGGCGTGGTCGGTCCGATTCTGCCTCCAAGCATTCCGGCAGTCATTTACGGTGTCATTGCCGGAGTATCCATCGGCAAGTTGTTTCTCGGAGGGATCGTGCCCGGCCTTATCATGGGAGCTTCTTTGATGCTGGTATCCTATATCCAGGCTCGACGACACCACTATCCCAAAGAACCAAAGCCACCCTCTGCCCGTGAGTTTATCCGGGCCACCATTGACGCCTCAGGCGCGCTCATTATGCCGGTGATCATTGTCGGTGGAATTTTAAGCGGCATATTTACCGCAACCGAAGCAGCAGTAGTGGCGGCCGTCTATGCATTTTTCGCCGGAACATTCATCTATCGGGAACTCCGGTGGCGGCAACTTCCCGAAATTTTCTTTAGAGCCGGCCTGAGCACCGCCATGGTCCTGATCATCGTCGGCGTGGCAAATTTGGTGGGATACATTTTGGCCCTGGAACGAATTCCCCTTGCCTTGGCCCAATGGCTCGGAAGTGCCATAGACAGCCGAATCGTCATCCTGTTTCTCCTCAACATTGTTCTGCTGCTTGTCGGGTGCTTCATCGATGGGGGATCCGCCATGATAATCTTCACCCCGGTGCTCATGCCGCTTATTGAAAGGTACCATATCGATCCGGTTTTTTTCGGCGTGCTGATGACCGTAAATCTAATGATCGGAACGATAACACCACCGGTGGGACTCTCCCTCTTTGTATCCCAGGATATTGCCGGGATTACGCTTGAGGAGATTTGCCGGGCGATTGTTCCCTTTTTTTTGGTTGAAATCGGCACCTTGTTGTTGATCACTTACGTACCGGACCTTGTCATGTTTTTACCCAACCTTCTCTGGAAGCAGTGATGAAGAGCCTTCTGCTAATGTTACATTTGAATTCGCAAGTACCGGCAGGAATAGATGATACCCCTTAAACTCAGTCAGGTATTTTTTTTCGGAAAAGGTTTGGAAAGACCGGAGTGCGTTCTGACGACTGCAAGAGGTGAAGTCTTTACCTCTGACCGCCGCGGTGGCATAGCCTGTGTGCGTGACGGGAAAAATCCGACGCTTTTTCTGGCACAGGATCTTTCGAGTCGTTTACTACCGAACGGATTTGCCCTGATGCCGGACCGCAGCTTTTTAGTGGCTAATTTAGGCGATGCGGGCGGCGTTTGGCGGCTTACCATGGAAGGGAAAACTTCACCGTGGCTTCTTGAGGTCGACGGCCAGAGGCTGACCACGGTCAACTTCATTCGTCTGGATTACGCTCATCGGGTATGGATTTCCATCAGTACCCAACAAATGCCGAGAGAACTGGCATTTGACCGCAAAATACCCTGGCTTTTTAGCATTTTTTAACGGCCGGTCGTTTGTTCAACCTGCCGGTTATCGATTTTCATCTTGTAAGGATTTCAATGCTTTCAGCTGCCAGTCCGGTTCCTCAAGCGCTTCATAGATAATGCCACCTTCAACATGTTTCGGCATGGGCCACCCAAGAAGATAACAGAGTGTGGGTGCGACATCGACGACCCGAACCTGCCGTTCTAAAGAGGCATTTTTTCGAATACCCGACCCGGACATGATAAAAACGGAATGCTGACCGCTTAAGCCGAATTTACCCACCGGAAGATGTTGTCCATGGGCACCGTCAAACCCCGGATGGACGGCATAGACCACATCCCCCACCAGATCTCCCCACAGATTCAGGATTTCGGCATCTTCTCTGCTTAACGCCAGTTTAAAGGGCCGACGGCCGGTTTCCGGATCCCGGTATGTCATCACCGCATCGATGATTTCCTGTTGGGTTTTTTCATAGTCGAAAGGGTCCACGATCCCGTGAGGTTCTCTTTCTTTGAGGTTAATAAAGATATGGATCAAGCCCACCCGGACAGCCCGGGAACGGGTCCAGTCGATCTCACCGTCTTTTCGAACCAGCAAACCGGCCTTTTCAAGTACATCGTTAATATCCACCGGTATAAACTGACTGGGAGTTCCGCCATGATCCGAGGCGATGGTCACCACGGTGTCATCATCGGCTAGTTCGAGAATCCGCCCGATCCATCTGTCGATGGAGGCATAGGTATTGTCAAGACCTTGACGACAGCGCCGGAGGGTCTCCGAATCCGCACCGCTGATCGGATCGGATTGTCCGATAAAAAAATGGTCGGCATAATCCGAGGCGTGTGTTTCAACAAACAGGATATCCCACGGTCGGGTGGATGTCAGATGGTGCGCCACATCGGCCAATTGGGTGTGATGATAATCCAGCAGCTCAAAAAACGTCTCATCATCCACCAACCCCAAGGCATCTCTTCCCGGATTCTGAAGAAACGGCCCCACCTTCTGAAAGAGTTCTTCTGCCACCGCTTCCGGATACGTGTACCCTTTCACCGGCCATATTTGAGGAACAAACAACTCGAATCGGTCGGCATCCTCAGACAAAGAAACCAGTTTCATGCGAACGCTGCCTTGAACCGGGACCCCGTCGATGTCAAAAGTACCCAGCCACCACTCACTCCACTCACCGGGGGACAACTCAGTCAGCACATCCGCGCCATCCCTGGATCTACAGATACGTATACGGCTGTAGGCATCGCCTTCCGGGGCGTACAGCAGGCCGAACAGCGTCTTTGCTTGACCGGATTTCCCCCGCAGCATGGTGTCACGCCCCCTTGCCAGCGGTGTGATTACCAGTTCCACCTCCAGACACGGCTTTAGGGAATCCGGAAGATGTTTCCATCGGTTTTCATCCGCAGGATGGATATCCACAGGATCGTACGGCATCCCTTCCTGGAGAGCGCTGGGATCCACCGCCTCGGAATCCCGTTCCCCACCGATAGACCGGGGGCTCCATTTTCCCCCGACAAACAGATGATAGCCGGCAATCTGATGGCGATTGGAAACACCGGGTCCTGTCCCTTCCACCTGAACCCCTTCTGTTACCGTCGGGGGCCAGGACATTTCCACTTTTACCAGAATCGGTTTTTTCCCGGCGCGCTCCGCAGTATTCCACAGATATTCGGCTCTGGACAGGTCGGTATTGATCCCCCAGACCGTTTCATCCAAAGGCCGGCCCAATCCTCTAATATTGAAATCCATGACCCCGTGTGTGCCATGCCAGGCCCCCGTATACAGCGCCGTCCAGCCGGGTGGGGTAAGTGTGGGAAATACCCCTAACATGGGACGGTAAACCCCTCGCTCCAAGAGCTTTTTGACATGGGGCATATTCCCCCATTGCACCTGATTCAATATCAACTCCATACTTGCACCATCGATACCGATGACGATCGCCTTTTTCGCTGGACTATTCATTGTGATTCCTCCACTACGAAACAATCTGAATCATTACCTAATGATATATTGAAAGCGCAGCTTTAACATCTACTATCGTTTTGTCAACTACTTTCGAAAGATGTTCCCCGTGTTTAAAACATGATTCAACACACAGGAAGAAAAACTTTCCTATCAAGCCTTTATTCATATCGAATTTCCCTCGTTGTGATGATGGGTTACGCGGGAAATGTAAAAGACAGTGGTATAAAACGTCTTGACTTGAATGATCGCATCATGGTAGGAAGTTAAAAAAGTTATTTAAATTAGTTGGTTAACCAACCTTCAATACACTTTTATCCTCCGAGTGCTGTTACGAAAAATATTTTCGAATAGCCTCGGTACACAGCCTCTAAAGGGGCGTGTCTCCTTGGAGGTTTAATTGGCTCATAGTTATTAAACTCACCGTAGCATGTTTTGTTTTGCCGTCTTTTGGCTGAACGGATCGCTACCGGAGAGAAAAAAGGAAGGTTTTATCAACAAATTCACCCCAACAAGCGATAGGAGGTATTACGATGCGTAAATTGGCGATTATCGGTATGTTATTCATGATCACGTTAGTTTTTACCCTACCTGGAAACGCGGAGGTCGATTGGAAGCGGTTTAAAGGTGAAACCCTCAATGCGGTCTTTTTTTCGGCGTCCTATATTGATTACTGGTTCCGCCCCATGGCCAAAAAATTTAAAGAGGAGACCGGAGTGACCATCAGAATGGAGGTTCTCAGATCGCCCCAGGCACGGAAAAAGCAGGACATCATGCTTGCCGGCAAGGACTCGAGCCTGGATTTGGTCATGCTGCAGATGGACAACCGGGGCGGTAAGCTGACAGTGGCCGATCATCTTGAAAATCTGGATCCGTATCTGGC
>JAHEHB010000399.1 GCA_024644775.1 Deltaproteobacteria bacterium | reverse complement strand
TCATTTACGTGGGGCTTGGGCCGGTTATTTTGGGATGGAGCATTCGCTGGGTAATCGCAGGATTCCTGCGAAACAAAAAATGATGAAACCCGGCTCGATTGAATATACAGCGGAAGAATGTGATCTTCCGCTTTTCCGGGTTCGCAGCGCCGTAAGAGAACTTTCAAGCACGGGACTCCTTGCAGAGACAGGTGACCTGCTTCAGGTGACGGCAAAGGGGATCGACAAACTGGAAGGAATAAAGTCCGACATGCAAAAAAGTTAGAATTCAAAAATACCCGTGTAATTTTTCGGCGATATTTTTAGCAATTCTTCTTTGACAGCTTCTGGGATGTTCAGCGTTTGAATGAAAGCGGATATCGCTTTCTGGTCGATAATTTCGTGTGACCGGGTCAGCTCTTTTAATGCTTCATAGGGTTCTGGATATCCCTCACGGCGCAATATTGTTTGTATTGCTTCTGTGACCACTGCCCAGTTGTTTTCAAGATCTTTTTGGATGGCGTTTCGGTTCAAAATCAATTTGCCCAATCCTCTCAACAGGGATTTTAAACCGATTAACGTATGCGCCACGGGAACACCGATATTGCGAGCTACCGTGGAATCGGTCAGATCTCTTTGAAGTCTTGAAATAGGCAATTTGGCAGATAGATGTTCGAAAAAGGCATTGGCGATCCCGAAATTGCCTTCCGAATTTTCAAAATCAATGGGATTGACTTTGTGCGGCATCGTAGAGGATCCGACCTCTCCAGCCTTTATTTTTTGTTTAAAATAATCCATTGAGATATAAGACCAGATATCCCGGTCCAAATCGATCAGAATCGTATTGATTCGTTTTAGATTGTCGAAAAATGCCCCTAAATTGTCGTAATGATCGATTTGAGTGGTTACTTTCAAACGCTTAAGTCCAAGTATCTCATTCACAAAACGTTTTCCGAAGACGATCCAATCCACATCCGGATAGGCAACGCAATGGGCATTGAAATTGCCGGTCGCACCACCAAATTTGGCTGAAAAAGGAATTGTTTCCAAAAGTTTTCTCTGTTTTATTAATCGGTCGACGAACACATAGATTTCTTTACCAAGACTTGTTGGAGAGGCAGGTTGTCCGTGGGTGCGAGCCAACATGGGAATTTCTTTCCAATCGTTGGCTCTTTCGTTTAACATCTGGAAAACGTGTTCCAATGTGGGGTTTAGAATGTGAATCCAGGCCTCTTTTAAGGAAAGGGGTAATGCGGTATTGTTGATATCCTGGGAGGTGAGTCCGAAATGGATAAACTCTTTGTATTCATCCAACTTTAGCCTTTCAAAAGCCTCTTTGATGAAGTATTCAACGGCTTTAACATCATGATTGGTCGTTTTTTCAATATGTTTGATTTTTTTGGCGTCGCCAAACGTATAATTTTTATATATTTCCCGAAGTGGCTCATAGAGGACTTTGTCGAAGGTTTTCAACTGGGGAAGGGGCAGTTCACAGAGCGCGATGAAATACTCCACTTCCACTTGTAAACGGTATTTAATGAGCGCTCCTTCGGAAAAATAATCTGCCAAGGCTTCGACTGCATTCCGATATCGGCCATCTATCGGTGATATTGCCGACAATGTTGAAAGGTGCATAATTGATTCCTTTCTATTTTTTTTAGATTTTCACGGATACCCGTTGGACGATAAACTATAAAACATGAACGCTTAAATTAAAAGCAACTTCAAACTCAATTGCGCGAAAACGCTCAATTGAAAGCTATCAGCCATCAGCGTTCAGCAAGCAGGGAATGGTTCTAAAAGAAATTCATATCTCTTGTATAAAAGAGATATGAATCTTTCGATATTCAACCAAAGCTGATTGCTGAACACTCCCAAATAGAGCCTTGGCTCAATTAGAGTTCAAGTCAAATGGAGAATATATCATGCTTTTTATTCATCCGATCATTCAGTTTTTGGCGTTTCTTTTGGCCTGTTATGTGTTTTACCTTGGAATAAAACGGTTTCAACATCTTCACCTGAAGCAAAAAGTGATTTTTAAATGGAAACAACATGTTTTTTGGGGCCAAATCGCTTTGGGAACGGTCTTCGTGGGAATGTTAGGCGGCGTCTCAATGGTGTACATCCACTGGCGGAGTTACTTCATCACAGGCCTTCATGCCAAAATTGCCATCATCCTTGCACCGCTTCTTGCCTTTGGCTTTCTATCGGGCCGTTACATGAATTCGAAAAAAAAGAAACGAAAATGGCTTCCCTTTATCCATGCAATCAACAATGTGGTGATATTGCTTCTCACACTGGTTCAGATCGCTACCGGTTGGCGGATATTGTCGACCTATGTTTTGGGACTCTAATATGAGTTGTAGAGTCAAAATAGATATGCTACGGTCGCTGAGGACACGGATAACCTCGAATAAAAGGAGATAGGTAATGGGAACATCTGGTACCTCACCTTACAAATGTCACATTTTTGTTTGTACAAACGATCGTAATGGTAAGCGAAAATCCTGTGCCGATGGCAATAGTCCGGCCATCAGAGCAGCTTTGAAACAAGAAATTGCGGACAGAGGTTGGAAACCTCGAGTGAGAGTTTCCCAATGTGGCTGCATGGGTCTCTGTGGCAATGGTCCCAATGTACTGATATATCCCCAAAAGGTTTGGTTCTCGGAAATTACCATTGGAGATATTGGAAAAATAGTCGAAACAGTAGACGGTTTCCTATCCGATTGAAATTAAATTTAGGAGGCGGATATGAATATTATCGTAATTGCAACCGATAGTCTGAGGGCGGATCACCTAGGATGTTATGGGAGTCCCGTAAAGACCCCGAATATCGATAATTTTGCCGCGGATGCCGCCCTGTTTGATCAAGCATACTCAGAGAATCTACCAACGCTGCCATGCCGCACGGCATGGTGGACGGGACGATATCTATTCGCCCAGCGTGGATGGCAGCCGTTTGAGCCAAGCGATTATCTTATGGCCGAGATCCTTTGGAACAGAGAATACGCCTCGGCACTTGTCACGGATACCTACCATATGCACAAACCCGTATATAACTGCGGCAGAGGATTCGATACGGTGGTTTGGGTTCGAGGCCAGGAATACGATCCTTGGGTCGTCGATGAACGTATTAACGTCGATCTTAGCAAAAATCATCGGTTGCGGGGTGATGAAACCGATGTTCGTTGGAAACTGCTTTTTACTCAGTATTTAAGAAACGCCACACGCTTTAGGACAGAAGAGGATCATTGTACCCCACGCGTAATCAAGGAAGCGATCCACTGGTTGGAGAAAACAACCAAAAACCAAAAAGATAAGCTCTTTCTCTGGGTGGATTGCTTCGATCCACACGAACCGTGGGACCCCCCTTCCCCGTACCGTGAGATGTACGATTCCGATTATAACGGACACGAAATCATCGATCCCGTGCCGGGTACAATCGAAGGATACATGACAGAAGAAGAAGTACGACACACAAAGGCCCTTTACGCCGGAAACATAACCTTTGTAGATAAATGGGTAGGGCATTTGTTTGAGTGTATTCACAATTTGGGGTTATATGACAATAGTTTAATTATATTTACCAGTGATCACGGAGAACCCTTTGGTGAACATGGGATCATTCGAAAAGCCCGTCCTTGGATCTATGAAGAGTTGGCTCGAATTCCATGGCTGATTCACCACCCCGATGGACTTGGAAGCGGAAAACGATTCGCGAGTTTCGTCCAACCGCCAGATATGCTTCCGACCATTTTGGACATACTTGATATTCAGACAACTCCGGTTCCACCGAGCCCTTACGCGCTCAGTTATATACCCGGATCCGAGAGTAAAGACGATAGGGATGAATTGCAGTTTACCGGCCAGAGTCTACTCCCCATCCTGTCCGGTGAAACCCAGGAAACACGTGACTTTGTTGTGACAGGCTATCACGGCAAACAGTGGGGCATTCGAACGGATCAATGGACCTATCTCTTTAATTTGGATGGAACGAAACCGAAACTCTATAACCGCAAAAACGACCCTCAAGAAAAAAACGACCTGTGGGAAACCCACAAAGAAGTCGGCAATGAGTTGGAAATCCGTTTGAGACGATTTGCTGACCAAGTCAGTTGATATTGATGTCTATTCCATTCTCAAAATACCATGGTTTAGGAAACGACTATATTGTTTTGGACCCTTCTCAACTTGAAATCGTGTTATCAAAATCAAACATCCAAAGAATCTGTCACCGAAACTTCGGAGTTGGATCGGATGGAATCCTCGTCGGACCCTTGGAAAACGGAACCTATGACTTTGGATTGCGGATCTATAATCCGGATGGAAGTGAAGCGGAAAAGAGTGGAAACGGCCTTCGAATTTTTTCTCGCTATCTTTGGGACAAAAAACGCATTAAAACAGATCCGTTTACAATTATGACATTGGGGGGTGCGGTGACCTCCCAGGTTTTCGATGGGGGAAAACAAATTTCTGTAGATATGGGCGCGGTTAATTTCAGCAGTTGCAATATCCCGGTCGATGGTCCCCCCCGTGAGGTATTAAATGAAACCATAATGATCGAAAATGAGAAATACCGGTTTTGTGCAGCCACCATTGGGAATCCGCATTGTGTGATATTAAAGGATGAAATCTCACCTGAAGAGACCAAAAGCATCGGGCCATCCGTAGAAATCGATCCGCGTTTTCCCAATCGAACCAATGTTCAGTTTATGAAAATCATTGATCGAGCAAACATCCAGATAGAAATCTGGGAACGTGGCGCCGGCTATACCTTGGCGTCGGGAAGCAGTGCGAGTGCGGCTGCCGCAGTCGCCCGTAAACTAGGACTCAGTGATTCCCGAATGGCCGTGCATATGCCGGGAGGGAAAATAGACATCGCCATATCTGATGATTTTTCGGTTCAAATGACAGGAGCGGTGACAAAAGTGTGTGAAGGATTCATTGACGAAGAAATATTTGATTAAAGAGCCTGTTTCAAAACGTTTCAGTTTTTTCAAGGTCAAGGAAGGCAAAAATTTTAACCACAGGCATACATTGAGTATTTCGAGGATTAAA
>JAHEHB010000398.1 GCA_024644775.1 Deltaproteobacteria bacterium | reverse complement strand
CGCGTCAGCACTTCTTTTCGTATCTTTTCGAAATAATTCGTCAGATTCGGTCTCCCACAGACAGCTCTTGCTTTTACCAAAGCTTGATGCTCCCATGTCCAGGCTTCGCTTAACTGGTATGATTTGAAACCCTCGAAGTGGCTTACCAGGGGGCCGGATCCGCCGCTGGGGCGCAATCGCATATCAGTTTCATACAAAAATCCAGCTGGCGTATGTGCCGTTAAGATATGTACCACCCGTTGCCCCAGTCGCGAAAAAAACTGAGCATTATCAATAGGATATTTACCTCCCTTTGTAAGACCCCCGGAACCTGCATGAAGAAAAACCAGATCAAGATCAGAATCGTAGCCGAGTTCAAGACCCCCCAATTTGCCATAGGCAATAACTGCAAAGCCTCTTTCACACGAACCACCGTCCAAGGCGCATGTCGGCTCTCCGTGTCTTTCAACCAAGTGATTCCAGGCAAGCTCGTTAACCTGGTCCAAAATCGTAGTTGCAATATCGGAAAGATGATCGCTAACTTGCATCAGCGGCAACGCGCCGGTTACATCCGCAGCAGCAACCCTTAGGGTGTGCACCTGCTTGAAAATGCATAATTCCTCAATTTGATATTCAAGATCCTGATCCGGAAAAAAAGAACTTCTTCTTTGAAGTTCTGCTTCCAGCACATTTCGCTTCGGGGGGGTATGGAGTGTTCGTGGATCCAACAACTCATCCAACAACACCGGATGACGGGTTAAAAACGTAATAACCCACGGGCTGGCATTGGAAAACGCAACCAAGTGAATCAAAGTGTCCGGATTCTCCAGGAGAAGGGCAAAGTAATTGGCCCGCCCCCCAATCGCACGGATGAGATCTAAAATTCGATTGAGGGTTTTTAAGGGATTCTCACTGCGGCTGCTTTCTTTGAGCACCAGGGGAATGAGCTTTCCCAGTCGCTCTCTGCCGTCTTTGCTAAGGGATTGGATGACAGGATCGTCCCGCAGATGTTCCAGTAGACGAAGCACCTCGTCGGGTTCTTTTTCCTTATAGCCAGCGGAAGAAAGTGCCTGCAGACTTCTTTCTTTGTCGATAGAATGCCACCAGATACCCTTTAATTCTTCGAATTCATCTACTCTGTCTGATTTATTTAATGCGTTTTTTTGGAAAGTGCGGGAATCCCGTGCTTCAAGCAATCGATCGAAATGATAGTGTACTCGCTCCATCTGATTCGACAGGTGCGTGGAGAAAGATTCCACATCGGAAAACCCTAACGATATCGCGAGTCGAAGCCTTTCATCAGGATCCGAGGGAATCGTGTGGGTCTGTCTATCGTCAAACTCTTGGAGATGGTTTTCTGTTTTGCGTAAAAAGCGGTATGCGTTTTGAAGTTCATCACAGACTTGCCGGGGAACGATGTTTTCACCGGCAAGAATCCTCAAAACCTGCTGAATCTGAGGCTCTTGCAATACCGGTAGTACGCCGCCTCGAATCAGCTGAAAGATCTGCCCAAAAAATTCCACCTCCCGTATTCCCCCCGGTCCGAGCTTGATATTCTCCTTTAAGCCCTTTCGTTGAACTTCGCGGGTGATCATCTGCTTCATTTCTCTTAACGATTCAAAAGCACCATAATCCAGATACCTTCGGTAAATAAACGGACTGAGCCGTTTCAACAACCGTTTTCCTGCCGTCTGATCCCCCGCTACGGTTCTTGCCTTTATCCAGGCATATCGCTCCCATTCTCTTCCCTGCCGCTCATAGTACGCCACCATATTGTCAAAGCACATTACAACAGGACCGCTCTCCCCCGCGGGGCGTAACCGGCTGTCCACACGAAACAGCATTCCATCGCTGGTTGTCGTCCCCATCACTTTAATGAGTTTTCGGCAAAGGCGTACAAAAAATTCCTCATTGAGAATATTGGTTCTTCCGCCCACGGTATGGCCGGTATCCGGGTACGCAAAGATCAAATCCACATCCGACGAGAAATTTAATTCCCTTCCACCCAGTTTTCCCATCCCGACGACGACCAGGCACTGCCGGGTTCCATCTACCGATGTGGGAATCCCATACTGTGTAGACTGCCATTGATAGAGTTGCGCCAGTACTTCTTCTATACAGGCATCTGCAAAGGCCGTAAGATCAGCCATCGTTTCTGAAAGACCCGCCGAACCAGCCAGATCTCGCCAGGCAATGCGCACCATTTCACGACGCCGAAGACGACGGATCTCGCAATTCAGGGTCGCTTCATCCCGAAGGGTCGATCGCATCCCTTTGACCCTTTCGCTGTATTCGTCCTTTCGGTATTGCCGTATTAGATCACCGGAACTCAATAGGCTGTCAAGAACAGCCGGATCCTGGATACAACTTTTTGAAACAAATTTACTGAGCCCCCAAACACGATGTATCTGAGACAAAACGTCAGGATCATCCGGTGTTGGTATGTTGGCCGTTGCCGCTGCAGATAGAAAAGTATCCCACTTTTGCCTTACATCCGCCAACACTGCTTCCGGCAGTTGATTTGCAATATCCATATCTATTTCAGCGTATCATTTCTCATCCAAGCTTGCTATAGTTTAAACAAATATCCGCAGGTTTGCCGCAATCATTGTGTATCCGACAATCCATTTGTATTCAATAATACAATCGCCGCCGGAAGATTTAAAAAAAGGATTTGAAATTGTGGCCTAAAATTTGCTATACTAACAATTTGCGCCGCCTGCCAAAATAATCTTGCGTCAACTAATCAGGATGGAGAGAAAAAAATGTGTCGATTGATCGCCGTAACCAGTGAGGAGCCTCTGTCTCCCATGGTAGCCATAGAGGCTTTGAATGTAATGAAAGAAGGCCACGATGGTTCGGGAGTGGGTCTTTTTTTGCGAGATCTGGGGGGTCCGTTTGAGGATATTAAGGATGCCCCGATTCTATCGGGGATATTCAGCGAAGGAGGACTTCGTCGCCTGGACGCGTTTATGATGGATATTGGTTTTATGACAAAATATAAACTGACCATCAAGGTTCCGAAACAGCCGCCCCCGGAAACTCCCAAAAGAGACATCTATCTGGTAAGAGCTTATGAGTACCCGGAAGAGTGGGAAGACCTGAGCCAAGACCTTCTGTACGATAAGCTTGTGGAAATTCGGTTGACGCTTCGAAAGATGGGGGAAGAAAAACAGGATATGATCGTATTCTCATTCTGGCCCGATGTCATTATGATAAAAGAAATCGGTGATCCCATAAAGGTGGCCCAGTATTTGAAGCTTGATCGTGAGGATCTTCGTGCACGTGTGATAATGGCACAAGGAAGGCAGAACACAAACTACGCCATAACGCTGTATGCGTGTCATCCGTTCTTCGTTCAGGGATATTCTACAATGACCAACGGAGAAAACACAGCCTTTATACCCATAAAAGAATTTCTGTTATCAAGGGGCTTTCCCGGTTACATGGGCTATCAATCCGATTCGGAAGTATTCACCCATATTCTCCATTATACCTATACAAACCTCGGGTTGGGTATTGAAGCCTACAAGCATGTCATCACCCCCTTACAAGATAATAATATCGCGCATCATCCCGACGCCCAAATATTAAAGCATATGAAAAATACCTGCCGGAAGCTGACGATTGACGGGCCTAACTGCATCATCGGATGTTTACCGGATCATTCGCTCTTTATGGCCCAGGACCGAAAAAAATTGCGGCCGGGAGTGGTGGGCGGCAGACCGGGTTTGTACGCATTTTCTTCTGAAATCTGTGGACTGGATGCGGCGATTCCCACTCGCGATAAAGGTAAAGATTTTCAACCCATGTATCTCGATACTGCCATTGTCGGCCCTGATCGACAGGAGGTTAGAATATGTTCCCAAACAGAGCCATTACACCTTCTACATTAAGTGTAAAAGATCTGCCATGGCAGATTATATGGAGTAAAGAAAAGTGCTCCCTCTGCGGACAATGCACGGCCGTATGTCCGGTAAGTGCCATCGAGTTGGGCGTTTTCCGCAAACGAATGGTTCAAACAACCCTGAATCTCAATGAGACGCCAGGCAATCTTTTTGAAGTCTATCACGGTATACGGCAAAAGACAGATCCTGGCTACGCATGTGTGGGTTGTGGGATGTGCAATTTGGTCTGCCCCAACGATGCCATCGTTCCGATTCGAAGTGACGAAGCAGACAAACTTCGCTACCACATCAACCGGGGAGGACAGCCGCGCCGAAGAGGCGGTCGTCGTAATAAATCCGATGGTGTTTTAGATCAAATCAAATTTATCCGAATTTCCATGCTCACCGACCCGGCGCTGGACGCGGCGCGTCACGAATTTGAACTCCGCACCCTATTAGGAAGAATCCTTCCGCCAGAGAGGAATTTGCAACTTCTTCGTGAAAATGGCTGGATTCCTCCGGTACGAAAAATATATCCGTTGATTATCGGGGGGATGTCCTTTGGAGCCCTGTCCCCCACCATGTGGGAAGGCCTTCAATTGGGAGTTTCCTATTTGAATGAGGAGCTCAATATGCCGGTTCGCATGTCCACCGGAGAAGGCGGGTGTCCACCGAGATTGCTGCGTAGCCGGTTTTTAAAATATACGATCCTTCAAATCGCCAGCGGCTATTTTGGTTGGGATGAAATCATTCATGCCATCCCGGAAATGAAAGAAGATCCCTGCGCCATCGAAATAAAATACGGCCAAGGTGCAAAGCCCGGAGATGGCGGCCTTCTCATGTGGTACAAAGTAAACAAGCTAATCGCCGCCATTCGGGGGGTTCCCACCGGTGTAAATCTTCCGAGTCCACCGACACATCAGACAAAGTATTCCATTGAGGAATCGGTGGCCAAAATGATCCAATCCATGTACATGGCCTGGGGATTCCGTGTTCCCGTATACCCCAAAATATCCGGTACCTCGACGGCCCTCGCCGTACTCAACAATTTGACCCGCAACTCCTTTGCAGGTGGGCTGGCCATCGATGGCGAAGACGGCGGAACCGGAGCGGCCTACAACATATCCATGGATCACATGGGACATCCGATTGCCAGCAATATTCGCGATGCGTATCTG
>JAHEHB010000397.1 GCA_024644775.1 Deltaproteobacteria bacterium | reverse complement strand
TGATCGATGTGGTCTGGATATGTTACGCCGAGTTGGTCATGCTTGGGATGTATACCATCTTTTTTCTCTATGCAAAATTCGGGGTTCCATTGATTCTCGCGTGTCTGGCCGGCATCGCCGTCGTGGCAGTATTGGGGTATCTGGTGCATTTTTTGATAATTTCACCCATTCTCGGATCTGCCCCTATAAACCAACTGCTAGCCACCGGTGGTTTGCTTTTCTTTCTGCAAAGCTTTGCAACGCTGCTTTTCGGAATCGAATTTCGCAATATCGGACTCCGCCTTCCGGTTCTGGAATTTTTCGGCATGTACATCAGCTTTGCCCGGTTGCTGGCGTTTTGCACTGCGGCTATCGGAATGATCGTCTTGTACCTGTTCCTTGCGCGGACTTATATGGGCGCCGCGATTCGGGCCATTTCACAGGATCGGGACGTGATGGTGCTGATGGGAGTGAACAGCCGGAAGGTTTACCTGGTCACTTCCGCCATCGGTGGCGGTCTTGCCGGGCTCGCCGCATGTCTGCTGGTGCTTCAGTATGATGTGCACCCGGCCCTGGGGCTTTCATTCGGCCCCATCACCTTTATGATTTGTGTACTCGGCGGGTTGGGTAATATGATCGGAGGGTTTATCGCCGCCTTTATCTTCAGCCAGATTATTGCCATCGGCGGATTTTATTTCGAACTCGAATGGGGATACGTCATCGCGTTTGTGGTTTTCATTATCATGATGTTCATCAGACCACAGGGAATTCTCGGGAGCCGTTCATGAACAGGAACAATAAGCTGTTATATACTATCGGGGCTGTCATACTTGCCCTGCTGCCGTTTGTCGGCGTACCGCAATACTATATGCATGTTATCATTACGATTCTTATTTGGAGCTTCATTTACACGAGCTGGTCGCTCATGGGGCGATTCGGTCTGGTTTCGCTAGGCCACGGTGCCTTTATGGCAATAGGTGCTTACACCGTCGCCATGTTATGGAATTATCTGTCTCTGACTCCCTGGATCGGAATCCCGTTGGCGCTGCTGTTGTCACTGATCGTCGCAATTCTGATCGGGTATCCCTGCTTCAGGTTCCGAATCGTGGGACATTATTTTGCCCTGGTAACCCTGGCGCTGGGCGAGGTCATTCGCATGTTCATTATGGCTTTGAGAGACCATACCGGCGGTGATCTGGGAATGACACCGGAACGATATGAGCTCGGCACCTCCGTCTATGCGGTGCAATTTGCACAAAAAGAGACGTTTTATCTCATTGCATTGATATTCTGGGCATTTGGGATTTGGGTATGGAAAGAAGTGGATGTCAGTATGGAGCGGTATGCCCTGGATGCCATCTCCGAAGATGAAGATGCCGCAGCGTCTGTGGGCATACATGTCACCCGTCAAAAATTACGAATTACCATGATCAGCGCGGTAATGACCGCTTTCGGTGGGATTTTATACGCCCAGTATCAGATGTACATCAATCCGCATACCGTCGGCGGAGTGGGGATATCGCTTCAGATCGTGTTTGCGGTGGTGGCCGGCGGCATGTACGTTGCATTCGGACCCACGGTGGGGGCTGTTATAACCCTATCGCTGGCGGAATTTCTGCGAGTTCTCATCGGAACCGCAATGGTGGGGCTGGATACCACCATATACGGTCTGATGCTGATTCTATTCATCATCTTCCTGCCTCAAGGTATTCTTGGCGCTATTTTACAACGAATCAACCAAAGCGGTGCGTCGCGGTCCTCTGTCGTACCCGGTGTCATCCCAAAACAGGGGTGACGAATACCGTTGACACACAAGATTGCTCGAAACAGAGATCTCGCCTTATTCGCCACAGCATTTTTTATACTTCTTCCCGCTTCCACATGGGCAAGGCTCATTGCGTCCAACTTTCTTTTCAACGATCCTTGGTTTTTGTGGATTCAATAATATTTCTAAATCGGAAATATCCTCCGGTTTGTCCGGCTCCAATTCAATCGTATTTTCCCAACCGTTTTCTTCGAATATTGACTTTACTTCCTTCAATCTTTCCTCTGTTTGCACGGTGACAACAGCGGGATTTTTCTCCGTGCCTAATTTGGCCGATTTTTTACCATTAAATATTTTATCCATCTTCTCACCATTAAAGATATTGTAGGATTCATTTATACGCGAATGATGTTAATATTTTGATAACACTAACAAATGTATGAGTCGAAGGCAAGCGTCTTTGAAAAAATTATGGCGGTTCGAGCGGACGGAGCTTTCACTTGAACCATCTTTGCAGCTTGCGAGGGATTTGCAATTAAATTTGATATGATATAACGAAAAAGAGTATGGCACAGGATATCGTCGTTGCGGAACGCATAAAGTTGTAAAGCGTTATTCCACAGCCGGGCCGGGCGGCGAAGGTTAAAATCGATGACACAGCCAAGGTGAAGAAGGAAAGAATCGATTATTAAAATAAGAAAGATAAAAAAAATGACACGCATTATCGATTGTAGCATGATTGTCAGCAACAAAATGTGGCGTTCTATTTGGAAAGTGGATATTAGCACCCATAAAGGTGAGGTCGAAACGGTTGAAGGCGATCGCATGCAGGGCTGTTCAAGTGTGCTTCATCTAAGTGCCCATTGCGGTTCACATATCGACTCTCCGTTGCACATGATTCCGGGAGGGCCGACAATCGATGAAATCCCCATCGATCGGTGTTTCGGCGAAGCTGCGGTGGTCGATTTAACGGATAAAGGCGAGCTTGCGCCCATCACGGCAGAGGATATGGAAGATAGGGGAAAACATGTCAAGGCCGGTGATATCGTGCTGCTAAAGACAGGCTGGACAGAGAAAAATGCCGGCGGCAACACTGAAAATGTGGAGGGTTTACCTAAAAATACGGACTATTGGAAAGGCCCTTACCCGACAAAATCCATGGCCGAATGGATGGTAAAAAAGCGCGTAAAAGCGGTGGGCTATGATTGCCCCAATGATTTGTCGCATCATATGAACATCGAATATGACTATACACGAAAAGGCAAAAAAGCGCAGGAGTACGAACACGTCCATCGCATTCATCTGAGTCATGGAATACTCCAGATAGAGTATCTTTGTAATCTGACGGCAATTAAGAAGGACCGCGTTACATTCTTTGCAGTGCCGCTTAAATTCAAGGCTGAAGGGTCGCCCGTTAGAGCATTCGCCATAGAAGCGTGATATATTAAGGGGCGCGGAAAAAGTAAAGATCCGGGTACAGAGGGTACAGCTTTGGTCCACCCCGGAGGGGTGATATGCATGGTAACGTTTACCAGTAGCGATAAGGTTTCAGGTTTCGGGTGTTCCGCCAAGGCGGATCAGCAACCGAATTCGACCCGCTGTGTCGCAGTCGCTCATGATATGGACAATCTTTCACCGGGGTCGGTCTTCAGTTCCTACCAAATTGGTGCTCATGATTCATGATTCGAAGTTCATCCTGAATATCGCCATGGGACATTGTAGTGAGGCATATCGCCGCCGGCATCTTTTAAAAGGAGCGCATGCATTTTTTCAACTTTCTTTGGTTCTTTTTCGGCAATATTTGTCGTGCATGCGGGATCCTGGTATAGATCGTATAGTTGTGCCTCATCTCCGTTGGGTCGTGAGATAAAAATGTAGCGGTCATCCTTGACCCACCCCCAGTTTTTAAATACAGAAGTCACATAATCGACGAGTTTTTCCTTATTTTCCTCCACTAGATCCCAGAGATTCACGCCTTCGGCTTGCTCATGTATTTCCTCTCCAAGCAAATACAGGACGGTCGGGAAATAATAGTAGTTATAGACCAGGGCGTCGATGGCCTTAGGTTTTTGCCCGGGTGCTTTGATAAAAAACACAAGATCCATTAGAGGAGGAAACATGCAAAACGGCGGCTTTCCCATCACCCCGGTTTCCCCCAGCATGGTGCCATGGTCGCTGATCAAAACGATAATGGTATCATCCATCAGATTAAGCTTACGAACTTTGTCGATAAAATACCCCAACCAGGCGTCTACCATGGTGACCTCAGCGGCGTAAAGCGCCTGGATATGTTTGAGCTCCGCCTTCGACAAATAATCCAGTCTGTCCGTATAGATCGGCTGAATCACCTCTGTACCGGAATAACCTGGATTGTATAGATCACGGTAGTATTGTGGCGGATCCCAGGGCTCATGCACATCGAAACTTTCGATATAAAGAAAAAACGGTGTGTTTTTATTGTAGTTTTCCTCCAGCCAGCGCATGGCGGAACGAAATACCTTTGGCGCTTGGTATTCCGATTCGTCCTGTCGATGTTCGTGGCTGCGCAGGTAATAGGGAATGAGTCTACCGGTGGTTGAGTTCCGATCCATTTTTGGAGTAAATAATTCATCAAGATTTGGTTTTTTCCCGGTAAATCCTGTTCGGTACAGGTCAAATTCCTGGCCCCGGATAAATCGCCATTCATCGAATCCACGGTGATAATTCATTCCCGGTTTGAATACATGATATACATCGGTAATGTAGGCGGTTGTGTAACCCTTTTCCTGCAAAATCTCCGAAAGCGTGATGTCTTCTTCCGGAATCGGTGTCCAGCCGGGGGTGGCCGGTAGCCACTTAGACGGTTTCCAGTTTCTAAAAGGAAAGGTTCGTTTTCCCGTGTGCAGTGCTCTGCGAACCGGAAGCGTGGGAAGCGATTCCGAATACGCACGCGTAAACCGGATACTCTCGCGACCCAAGGCATCCATCTGGGGTGTGCGAATCCAGGAGTTTCCGTTTATCCCAAGATGGTCTGCTCTTAAGTTATCGATAACAATGGTAATCAGATTCATAACGCCCCCTTGAATCACTTGTTTTATTAGAATCGATACGTATTTTCATCCTTATGCATTATGCAAAAAGAGGTGTCAATGTCCAATTAATTGATGCTTCTATATATTGGGCTGAAGCACACGCGCAATACCGCCTGAAAAACTGTATCCCTATCAGGCATTTTTATCCTGGTGAAATTCGGTAAAACCGTGTAAGGAATCCCCGGCACTTCTGCCGACAATCGAAGCGATTTCCGTCTTGGAGGCTGCAATGG
>JAHEHB010000072.1:13162-16295 GCA_024644775.1 Deltaproteobacteria bacterium | reverse complement strand
GGCTCGATCGGAAGTGCCATAGCGGAGTTTAGCACGCAGAAAGGCGGTTTACTCACAAGGGAGGATTTGCTTGCCTATCGTCCCCGGTGGCAGGAACCGATACGAACAACATACCGTGACTTCACCATTTTCACGACCAGTCCCAACTCAAATGGCTTTCAGATCCTGGAAACGCTCAATATCTTGGAAGCATTTAATATTGCCGATATGGGGCATAACTCGGCTACATATTTGCATCATCTCATAGAGGCAGTGAAGTTAGCGGTCACCGATCGTATCGAACATTGTGGCGATCCGGATTATCCAGATGCGGCGGATATTCCCTTAATGGAAATCGTTGGTAAACCATACGCTGCGCATCGACGAGCTTCTCTGAAAACTGGGCAAGCAGCCCTTGTGGCCGGGGAACGCGCTACCGGCGCTGTACTTGAGGGTGCCCTGCAACCTGGTGAACCTTCGGAGTTTCGTTCTGGAGAAACCACACATCTCTGTGCAGCCGATGGTGATGGAAATGTGGTTAGCATCACTCAGACGTTGGGAAATGCGTTCGGATGTGGTCTTATCGCCGGAAAAACCGGTATCTTGTTAAACAACCTCATAAACTGGTTTGAGATAGATCCTTCTATTGGCAGTCGTAACCTGGTTGCCCCCGGTAAACGCTGTGCGAGCAATATGAGTCCAACCCAGGTCTTTCAAGGGGATAAATTTTGTTTTGCGATAGGTACTCCTGGTAGCTATGGAATACTCCAGACAACAGTGCAAATGCTTCTTAATATCATTGAGTTTGGTATGAATGTGCAGGAGGCCATCGAAGCGCCGCGATTCCGAGTCATGTCTGGCAAAGAAGTGGTCATGGAGGATCGTGTCGATGCAAGGGTTTGTCCCGAATTGGAGCGTCTTGGGCACAACCTTACGCTGCTGGGTGACTGGTCTATCACCGTGGGGGGTGGTCAAGGCCTTGTCATTCACCCGAATAGCGGGGTACTCATGGCCGGGGCAGATCCTCGTCGAGACAGCTATGCATTGGGGTATTGAACTGTCAAAGCGGGCTATCTTGATTTCGTATGAATAAGAACTTAGATTTTATACCTTAATCGGAATGTCGAAGATCCCGTCTTTAGCGGGGTTGGAAAATTGGAACGATGGAATAACGGCTTAGAAGGAATTCTATCCATACCAGATAAAGATGGGTAACAATGATGGCATCCATTTTGGTTATCTCGGCTCATCCTGACGATGAAACCCTGTTTGCCGGCGGCACGTTGGCGATGTATGCTGAACAAGGGCACTCAATCTATATTCTCGAGACGACCCGCGGTGAAGGTGGTGAAGTTGGCGAACCGCCATTGGCGACACGCGACACCATAGCTGCTGTGCGTGAACAGGAAGTCCGCAAAGCGGCGCATTCCCTCGGGGCTAAAGATATCTTCTTTCTTCCCTTTGTTGATCCGTATATGGAAATCAATGGAATTCCTCGTCGTATCGATGAACCCATCGAGATTTTCGTCCAAGCAATCGAAGAATACGTAAAAAAAATTCAGCCCGATCTGATAATTACGCACGGTTCGAACGGAGAGTACGGACATCCTCAGCATATGTACACACACCAGGCAACTCGCCTGGCCTTGGATAATGGCGATTCGGATGTAGCACTTATGAGTTGGTCTGCGCGGTATGAACCGGCTGATCGTGAGCGTATCCTAAATAAGAATGACAGGGCGGATATCGTGCGGGACATCACGCCCTGGCTCGACACGAAAATCGCGGCCGCACTCTGTCACAAAACCCAACATGCGATGTTTCTCCGCAACACCGGTGCCCCGACCGTTGCTGAAATGGTCTTAAGAATTGAAAGCTTCCATATCTGGAAAGGCCCGTTGCCAAACGGCTTTTAAGTCCGATTTTTTATAACCCATGTTCAGAAAAATAAACACTCTGATTCGTCAAAAAACCTACCTCTTTAGCCAGTAGAATTATAACCAATTGATATCACCTTTAAATATTTAATTACAAAAATGGCATAATAATTGCTTTTAGTTTAACGATTGTCGATTCGCAGCGAACCGGTATATTATCAACGGAGGCATAAAAAACACCAATGGCTACCAAAAGCTCTAAAAGTCATGGGTTTACCCTCATAGAACTAATGATCGTTATTGCAATTATCGGGATACTGGTTTCAATCGCAGTCCCGAAATTTATTTCCTACCGTGAAAGAGCCAGTATTGCCGTTATGGCGTCCGATCTAAAAACATTTCAAAAAGCTTTCATCACCTATTGCCTTGTTAACGGCGATTTCCCCAATGATTGTCACCTTCCGCTCCCCTATCATTTACCACCCGGTTCCGGTATGGAAAATTACCTTGATCCCATTCGCTGGTCCACTTCCCCCTTCTTGGGAGGCAACTACAACTGGGATGGCCCCGACAACTATCCATACGCTGGCATTGCTCTATTCAACACAACAGCTACGATCAGCCAATTGCGGGCTCTCGATGCGAAATTGGACGATGGGGATTTAAGCCAAGGAAAATTCCGACAAACATCCAACGGAAGATATACACTTATCCTCAACGAGTAGCCTTTTTCGCTTGACACACCAAAATACAGCGAGTTAATTATAAATCGTGGTTATCCACAAAGCCGAAGCTGCTTAACTTGAGGTATCTGCATATCCGGATTAAAATTTTTAACCACGATTTCACCAAGGAGGTATTTTATGATTGCGAAAAAATTACTGGCAGGCTTAATGATTGTTGGATTGCTTTATGGATTCGGTTTTGCCGATGCGCAACAAATGAAATTTTTCCGTATCGGAACCGGTGGAACCGCCGGCACCTATTATCCCATTGGCGGTATCATCTCCAATGCTATCAGCAACCCTCCGGGGTCACGCCCCTGTGAAAAAGGCGGCAGCTGCGGCGTACCCGGTCTGGTGGCAATTGCGCAATCCGCAAACGGATCCGTCGCCAATGTTAATTCCATTAAATCCGGGGCCTTGGAGTCGGGTTTTGCCCAATCGGATGTGGCCTATTGGGCCTATACCGGCACGGGCATCTTCGAGGGTAAAGGCAAGGTAGAAAATCTCCGCGTCATCGCCAACTTGTACCCCGAAAGCATTCATGTGGTCGCA
>JAHEHB010000072.1:0-13152 GCA_024644775.1 Deltaproteobacteria bacterium | reverse complement strand
TTCGGGCATCAAATCCGTTGCCGATTTAAAGGGCAAGCGTGTGTCGCTTGACGAGCCTGGCTCAGGAACACTGGTTGATGCACGAATTATTCTGGAAGCCTTTGGCCTTAGCGAAAAGGAAATTAAAGCCGATTACATCAAACCGTCGCCGGCAGCCGCTAAGATCAAAGATAATCAGCTCGACGCCTTTGTAATTGTCGCTGGTTATCCCACCGGTTCGGTCGTTGAATTGGCATCCAGCGTGGGAGCGGAATTGGTCCCTGTGACTGGGCCTCAGGTGGATGCGCTTATCAAAAAATACGGTTTCTTTGCCAAGGATGTGATTCCCGCCGGGACCTATGAAGGGATCAACAGCGATACCCCGACCATCAGTGTTGGCGCCCAATGGGTGGTTGACGCAAAAGTCGATGAAGCTCTGGTGTATGGTATTACCAAGGCATTGTGGAATAAAAATACCCGAAGACTGCTCGATAAAGGACACGCCAAGGGTAAAGCAATCCAAAGCGCTACGGCTCTGGACGGCGTCGGCATTCCGCTGCATCCGGGAGCCGAGCGGTTTTATCGTGAAGCTGGAATTCTAAAATAGATTCTGTCTCTAAAGAAGAGCAGCGGCGGCATCCCGCCGCCGCTTTTCTTTTTTTCCTCTCTTTGTTTACCCGCTAACCAATGAACCTGATGAATCCGACGAAACCGAATTCATGTCCCCAATAAATCAGACAATT
The DNA here is from genome assembly GCA_024644775.1 of Deltaproteobacteria bacterium. The sequence goes on along the minus strand of JAHEHB010000072.1, from coordinate 12,430 downwards.
CAGATAGGCCAAGAGAGCGTCCAGCATCTTGAGGAGAAGTACGACCCTGAGATGCATTTTCGATCCCTTGCTCCGCCCGCCACATGGCTGGTAGGGAGCCTGCTTGTGGCACTGTCTTTCTTCCATTATTACACCGCTGGTTTTGGAATTTTACGCGAAGCCACCCATCGCGGGATACACATGGCATTTGTCCTTGGTCTGATTTTTCTGGTTTTCGGCCCAAGCAAAAAAACGCAGAACATTGCGGTTCGGCCGTCACCATCCAATCCGGGCGGATTACCGCTTTACGATTGGATTCTGGGGGTATTTGCAGCCGCATCAGCACTGTACGTACCTTATGTGTTTGATAACCTGGCATTTCGGGTGGGTAACCCCCTGCCCCAGGATGTGGTCATGGGAACGATCATGGTTTTCGTGATCCTCGAAGCGACTCGCCGGGCCGTCGGACCCACGCTGTCAATCATTGCCTTGCTGTTTATTATCTACGCGCTGTTTGGACAATACGCGCCGGGTGTGCTCGTGCATCCCGGCGCAAGTTGGGAAAATCTGATCAATCACCTGTACCTTACCAGTCAGGGCATTTACGGTATCGCCGTTGGGGTCGTCGCAACGTATGTGTTTCATTTTGTGTTGTTCGGGGTTTTGGCGACGCGGGTCGGCCTGGGGGAGTTGTTTATCGAGCTGGCCCTGTGTCTTGCCGGACGCTATGCAGGGGGACCTGCGAAAGTGAGTGTATTTTCATCGGCCATGTTTGGTATGATTTCCGGCTCCTCGATTGCCAACACGGTAACGACGGGCGCGTTGACCATTCCGGCCATGAAACGTATCGGGTACAAGCCCCATTTCGCAGCGGCGGTTGAAGCGACTTCCAGCACCGGCGGTCAAATTACCCCGCCGATTATGGGAGCGGCGGCCTTTATCATGGTTGAATTCCTGGAAGTCCCCTATCGGAATATCCTGCTTGCGGCAATGATCCCCGCACTGATGCATTACTTGGGTGTTCTAACCATGGTACACCTCGAGGCGAAACGGCTGGGGTTGAGAGGATTATCGGCAGATGAAATGCCAAAGTTCCGTCAAATCATCCTCGAAAAGTGGCCTACCCTGATTCCCTTATTTATCCTCATCGGCATCATCATCAACGGAAACACACCATATCTTGCGGCATTTTGGGGTATTACGGCCTGTATCGTCGTCGGATTCCTGAACCCGCGCTATCGGCTGACGATTCGGGATTTGCTCGATACCTTCCAACTCGGTGCGAAATACGCCCTGGCTGTTGGGGCTGCGGCCGCGGCAGTGGGCATTATCGTCGGCGTCGTTACGTTGACGGGAATGGGATTCAGAGTATCTTATATGGTAACCAGCGCCGCCTCACAAATCGGTGGGAATATTGCACCGCTGATACCGTTCGATTGGGTCGCGCAAAGTGATCTGACGCTTCTCCTCACTCTGGTATTTACCGCCGGCGCCTGCATCATTATGGGTGCAGGTATTCCAACCACGGCCACTTATATCATCCTGGTCTCCATTGCTGCTCCCGCCCTGGGTCTACTCAATGTCGCGCCGATTGTGGCTCACTTTTTCGTCTTTTATTACGGCGTGCTCGCAGACATTACACCGCCGGTCGCTCTGGCAGCGTACGCCGGGGCGGGCATTGCCGGCGCCAACCCATTTCGTGCCGGAAATACGGCTTTTCGTCTGGCGGCAGCCAAAGCGCTGGTACCGTTTGTTTTTGTCTATTCACCTGCAATGCTCATTGTCACCGATGGCTTTACTTGGCCTGCCTTTTTCGTTACCGTTGTCGGTTGTACCATTGGTATCATTTTCCTTGGCGCTGCATTGACCGGCTATTTGCTGACACCTATGACATGGATCGAACGAATAATCACGGCCATAGCAGCCCTCTTGCTGGTGGTTCCGGGGATCAAGAGCGGGTTGATCGGTGCAGGACTGGTAACGCTGGTGATGATTATTCAGATTGTCAGCCGGCAGCGAAAGGCACTTCAAATGGGGAATACCTCTTCGGCAGCGGCAAATAGATGATGCCGTTCCCATATCCCTTCAGACCGCTATTCTATTTTCCGGAAATTAGGGTTCGCCACCATAAAAACAGCGGTAAGGATCATCAGCATCGCACCGCTTAAACAGAGTGCATTGGGAGTACCGATCCATTCGGCAATCGCACCGAAGGGAAGGGTACTCAACGGCATGGCCCCAAAGCTCATCATAGAGATGCTCATAATCCGCCCGCGCATCTCATCTGTCGAGTATGTCTGTAAAAGCGTCATATTGAGTGCCATAAATATCGCGCTCATAAATCCGGCGAGGAAGAGAAATGGCAACGCGGTCGCATAGGTTGTGGCTTGAGAAAACAAAGCCATTGTCCCACCCCATAAAAGCCCGTTAATGAGAAGCCACTTCCCTCGACCAGTCGCATGGCGCACGGCTGCCAAAATCAAGCTGCCGGTTAAAGATCCGCTTCCCATGACCATCATCAAAAGTCCCAGGTCGTCGGCTTGTACCTGCAATGCCTCCCGGGCCCATGCAGGGAGTAGTATAATCAATGGAAACCCAAAAAACACCGGCATAAACAGTGTAATGATAAGCCCCCGCAACGTCGCGTCTCCGATGGCATATTTCAATCCTTCGCGGATGTCTTTTGTCATCGTTTTACGATGAGTGTTTATCGATTTGTCTCCTGTCCGGATCATCGCCACTGATAGTAATGAAAAAATGTAGCAACCCGATATCAGATAGAAGACCCCGGCGGTATTGATATAAACGATAAGGACGCCTGCGAGTGCAGGGCCGATGGTGCGGGTAAGATTGGTTCCCGAGTTGTTGAGGGAGATGGCATTCATCAGCTTTTCCTGGGGCACGATGTCCGAAACTAGCGCCTGTCGGCTGGGCATATTGATCGCCATCAAAGACCCATTGATCACACCGATTGCAATTAGGTGCCAAAATCGGATAAGACCGGTATAATCCAGGGTTGCCAGCAAACCGGTCATGAGGGTATTACCGGCTTGTACCGCTATGAGTATATACTTTCTGGGTATTCGGTCAGCCAGTGCCCCGCCTATCAACGACATGAAGGTCATCGGCAGGGCAAACGCGATCATGACAAGGGATAGGGCCAGTGGCGAATCATTTGACAGTCGAAGCACCAACCAGCCCCTGGCCATCATCTGCATGCCCAATCCCATGAAGTTCGCAAACGAGCCCATCCATAGCCATCGAAAATCGCGATACTGAAAAGATTCAAACATCCTCGGGGAGGGTAGGGGTCTCATTTTTATTGTTTTTGAAATGCTGCGTTTAGATTCCGGTCAAAAGTTTTGATTTCGGCAATTTTTTGGGTTTGACATACAGAAAGGTGCAACAGATCCCTCGCAGTGAGTCCCGGATACTTGTCCGCTAGGTGTTTGGCGTGAATGACCATTTCGTCGGTTATCGGAATTACTTGATCAACACCATTTGTCGCTAAATCAAACGCGGTATCCAGTGTTTCGATCCGTCCCATCGGGAGATAGACGTGGAGTAGTTCCTGGAGGACCTCGGCCGAAGTGACCAATCTTCTACCATTCCTGCTCGATTTCATAAAGAAACTTTGTGCTTCAGCTCGCAGAGGGTGGGGTTTGCCAACCGCATACACAAACACGTTGCTGTCTACAAAAATCACAACCGTTTCCCAGCTGTAAATCCCTCAAGGATTAATTCTTTTTGTTCTTCCCAATCCGGTTCCTTACCCTTTTCTCGTGCATTGCATTCCTCGAAAAATGACCTAAGAGATTGAGGATCGGTCAGCGAATTTCTATTTTGATTTTCTTCAAGCATCTTTCGTCCTGCTTCCCTGAGCCAGGCGCTCAAAGATCTGGACTCCCTTTTTGCCTGAGACCTGAATCTGGTAGCCTCTTCGTCATCCAGGATGACCTGAACCCTAATCGACATGAGGTTCTCCGTTACTTGTGGTGTGTTGTTGTATTATGTATACGTAACTATATTACACATCCTTTTGTCTGTCAATCTGTAAACAGTACGCTGTGTGACCGAAGAACCGGCAGATCGGCGGATAAACCGCCTCACACAGCTGTAATCGGTGCTGTCCTCCCAATGGTTGAAGACTTGATGGTTGAAAAAGATCATGAACGCCCCGGTGTTCCCTTGTCGGCTTGACAGTCAGGCCAATATACCTTAATTGCTCTATGTACAGGGATTTAAATCGGCTCATAAATCTTGAAACCGGCTTTATTGAAGACAGATGAAGATTGTTCTCAATTCTAAGTTTTTCGCACAGCTCTCCGTTGAGCAACTTGGCGAGAAAACCGTCGCATTCGGTTATGATGGCGTGGACATCTGCATACGGTCGGGACACCCGATCAACGTGGACAACGCAATCGAGTTGCTTCCTAAGGCCGTTCAGATTTGGCGATCACAGGGGCTTGTGTGCCCCCTGGCCACTGCAGAAGTGACTATGAACAATCCGAAGACCCCGGACGCTGAAATACTGTATGCCGCATGCGAAGAGGCGAATATCCCCCGTCTTAAGATCGGCTTTTGGCGATTTAACCCGAGTAACGATTACTGGCAAGTTATAGATACGGCACGGGCTGACCTCGAGGGATTTATCGCACTCGGTGAAAAGTTTGGCGTACAAACCTGCTATCAGATTCACAGCGGACCATGCATCGGTTCAAACTGTGCAGGACTCATGCATCTGCTCAAGGGTTTCGATCCGAAATATGTTGGCGCTTATCCCGATTTGGGACACCTCGCCCTTGACGGCGAAGATTATGAAATGGGTTTGTCGATGCTTCATGAATATCTATCGGTTGTCGGTATCAAAGATGCGATGTATGTTCGCCAGCCTGAAGGAAATACGCCGCTTTATATCCCGTCCTTTGTGAAAGTTGGAGATGGATGCGTCGATTGGCACCGAGCCCTGAGCGCTTTATGTAATGTCGGTTTCAATGGTCCCCTTATTGTGCATACAGAATACAGTTTTGATGAATCGATTATTCGCCGAGTCGGCTATGCTGAGATTTCACCACCCAACTTGGATCAGTTTGCGAAGGAGGATGTCGCGTATCTGCGTCGCGTTCTTTCCTCGCTATATCACCCGGAAGGACCTTAAAGGAAAGAAAATTTCAGGGGGTCGCGTCCAGAGTGGGTCCTGGTAAAAAGGGGTACTATCGGCCGGCTACCTCTCAACGTTAGAGAGGATCGAAAGGAGGTGGTCAGAAAAGAACAGACACGCGTGACACTATAGAAAATTTTTTGTCCGATTAACGTGAGGCACAAGAAAATATAAGGAGGCAAAAATGAAATCGAGAAAATGGTTCGTTCATGTCACAGTTCTGGTGTTCATCCTCTCCACGGCGATTATTGGAGAGACAGCTGCTGCTGAGTGGCTCAAACGGTGGGAGGGCGTGAAACTTGTGCTTTCTTCTCACCAAGGGCCTTCAACGGATGCATACAAAGTTATTTGCAAGGATTTCGAGAAGCTTACCGGGGCGAAGGTGCAGGTGATTGACGAATCCTGGAAAGATTTATTGGGCAAGCATCTCGCCGCGGCGGCAGCGCATACAGCGACGTATGACATTCTCACGTTTCCGTATATCTGGTTTGGACACTATGTGGAAGGGGGTCTAGTAGAAGACCTGAACGATTGGTTTGCCAAGAAAGACCTCGTCGATCCAAACTATGACTTCGATGATATTATTCCCGCGATCCTTGAGGTCTATGGGCGGTACAAAACCGGTTTTTATACGAAACCTGATGCTCTCTGGTCGGTTCCGTACAAGTTTGACATTTACCTGGCTCAATACAGAACAGATCTTTTCGAACAGGCAGGCATCGTTGACGCGAACGGAAAAGCAAAGCCCCCGACCACCTGGGAGGAACTGCTGAAGGATTCGGAAATTCTCGCCAAGAAGTTTCCTGACATGAAACCCGTTGTGTTTCCGCTTGCAGTTGACGACCCCATGGTTGCTACCTTCTTGCCGATTTTGGCCTCTTACGGTGGTGACGTTCCCATGCCGTGGTATGATAAAAACCTTTACCCAAAATTCCAAGGACAGCCGGGGATAAAAGCGATTGAGTATCTCAAGCAGCTGCTGCCCTATATGCCGCCGGATGTTTTAAATTTCGATTACGACAAGGTCAATACGCAGATGGCACAGGGGCTCGCAGCCTATGCGCTCAACTGGAATGCATACCTGCCGGTACTGGTTGATCCTGAGAAGTCGAAAATAAAGAATGTGGTTGCGTTCGATCTTTCCCCTGAAGGACCTGCTGGGAGATCCCAAGGTTTGGGTGGCTGGCAGATGGGTATTTCGAAGGATTCGAAAAACAAGGAAGCCGCGTTTCAGCTCCTTGAGTATCTGTCGGGTCGGGAGAGAGCTGTCAAGCTGGCGCTCGCCGGTGGCTCGGTGGCTCGGTACTCTGTCGCAAAGAACGATTCCGTCATCAAAAAGTACCCGTTCTATCCACTTCTCATAAAGGCCATGTCCAATGTGGCAGCCCGAGGAATGGATCGAGGCTGGACTGATGTCCAGAGAATCGTCGCAATTGGACTAAACGATATTCTGTTGGGAGATCCTGCAGAAAAAACGATGATAAAAACAGCCGGGAAAGTCTATGATGCCGGTAAACAGATCGGATATACTCCCGATAAAACGGGTCCCAGACCGTAATGCGCTGTCAATAAAACACCTATAAGCACAATACGTGCCTATAGGTGTTTTCTATTTACAGGTGAAAGAAAGGCTCTCGAAGCGATGCAGACGCTCGAAGTGCTCAAAAGTAATCGGAATGGCACGTCCCTCGAAACGACTCGGACGCGGTTCGGTCTGGTGATGATCGCCCCCGCGTTTCTCACGCTCTTTATTATGACAATCTATCCGTTTATTTACGTTATTGTTGTCAGTTTACACAGATGGAGTATCGTGCCGACAATACCCAGGGTGTTCGTTGGGTTTGGGAAATACGCCGACATGATCAGCGATAGCAGCTTTCATGAAACGTTACAGGTCACTTTAATATTTACCTTCGGAGTCGTCATCGTTGAAACAGTATTCGGTTTTCTACTCGCCCTTTTGATCTCCACCGGAAAGGAGCGTTGGACAAGGGTCGCCTTTCTGCTGCCGGCCATTATTGCTCCGGTTGTGGTTGGCCTTACCTGGCGATTTTTGCTTAGCTATGATCTGGGCACCATCAACTATTTTTTAACCGCCGCAGGACTCGATGGTGTGAACTGGCTGGGGACTCCTTTAAATGCGCTTATGAGCGTCATGATCATCGACGTATGGCAATGGACACCTTTTGCCATGATCATTTTTCTTGCCGGCTTGGAGAGCCTGCCCCTGGAACCTTACGAGGCGGCCCGTGTCGACGGCGCTTCTCCATGGCAGATTCTCAGGTATGTAACCCTACCACAGTTGGTACCGGTGATCGGCATCGTCATCATGTTCCGTACACTCGATGCGTTTAAAATATTTGATGTTATTTACATGGTTACCCGTGGAGGGCCCGGGAATGCGACGGAGGTTTTGAGCTACAGGATATGGCAAAAAGCGTTTTTCCAAAACCAACTGGGTTACGCCGCGGCACTTTCCGTCGTGGCTATCATCCTCGCTACCCTTATGATGATGTATTTTATGCGGTTGCTGACCAAAACCGAGTTGGTCAAACAGTAAAAGAGGAGTGACGCGCAGATGGCTACAAGAAGAACCCTGTTCTTTATTGTAAGATACATCCTAATCGTACTGGCATTGTGTTTCTTTTTATACCCCATTTTCTGGCTCTTTACGACATCAATAAAGTTTGAAGTCGATATCTTTTCCCTGCCGCCCAAGTTTATACTGTTTAAACCGACGCTTAAAAACTTTATCCATGTTTTCAAGGAGACCGAAATTCCCCATCAAGGGTTCAATTCCCTGGTGGCTGCGTTGTCAAATACGATCCTTTCGCTTTTCATCGGAACCATGGCCGCCTATGGGATTTCACGGTTCAAAGTGGGGGGATCTCGTCTGCTCTTCTGGTTTCTGAGCCTCCGTATGCTGCCTCCCATCGTCGTTTCTGTCCCGTTGTTTATTATGGCGGCAAAACTACGATTGATTGATACCCGGTTTATTCTTCCTCTACTATACCTTCTCTTGAATGTTCCCTTTGTCGTGTGGATGATGAAGTCTTTTATTGATGAAATACCGGTTGAAGTGGAAGAGAGCGCATCGATCGACGGTTGTTCGCATTTCGGAGTAATTTGGCGGATCGTTGTGCCGATGATAACCCCGGGTCTGGTTGCCACCGGCGTTCTCTGCTTCATATTTGCCTGGAATGAGTTCCTGCTGGCGATGATATTTACGCGCGCGACAGCGATGACGCTCCCGGTGGGTATATCCGGTTTTATAACGACGGAACAAGTGTTTTGGGGGCCGATAACCGCCTCCGCATCCATCGCATCGATCCCTCCGGTAATCCTCGCACTGATATTCCAACGCTATATGGTAAGGGGGCTCACCTTTGGTGCCCTGAAAATGTGACATTGCGGGTTGTTTCGGGAAATCTTCTGTTACGAGGCTATCTTCTGGTATAATAGATTTCTTATGGCGGATTTGCCGCCTCCAATTTACAAATGGCTTCTGACACAGGTCGCGAGCCGATTTACGGCCTCTTTCAGCTGTTCTGCGGGCGGATAGGAAAAATTGATTCGCATGCGGTTGGTGGCAGGATTTTCACCGTAAAAAATATGGCCCGGAACAAACGCGACTTTATACTTTATGGCTTCATAAAAGAGCTTCAGGGTATCGATTTTCTCCGGCAGCGTCACCCATGAAAACAGTCCACCTTCGGGTCGCGTCCAGGAGGTGCATAATTCTTCCGGGAAATATTGGTTCATTGCCTCAAGGAAAACCGATAGTTTTTCACGGTAATAGGTTTGGGCTTTCCCGATGTACTCCTGCCAGCCCATTTCTTTCAGAAAAGCAGTGCACATATCCTGGTTGTATTTGGGGGTATTCAACGTGCTGCCTTCTTTGATATCGGTCATTTTTTCGATTACCGCTTTCGGACCAATATTGAATCCGACCCGCATCCCAGGACAAAACAACTTTGAGAAGGTGTGAACTCCGATCACATTGCCTCCACTGTTATGTTGATCCAAACTGAAAAGGGACGGTACTGTTTCTCCGTAATAGCGAAGATACCGGTAAGGACTGTCCTCCACAATGGGAATACCATAGGCGGCGCTTAATTCCAGAAGCGCTTTTCTTTTTTTCAAGCTCATCGTTATACCGGAAGGGTTTTGAAAGTCCGGTACCACGTAAATGAATTTGGGTGTCCGGTTTTTTGTTTTGAAGAATTCGATTTTTTCTCGAAACCCATCGATACATGAACCGTCGTTTTCAATATCAACCCCCTCAAACAGGGGGCGCTGCATTTGAAATGCCACAATCGCTCCGGCAAACGTGGGTCGGTCGATGAGAACGACATCACCGGAGTTGAGAAAAAGGCGCCCGGCTAAATCCAGACCCTGCTGACCGGAAGAAGTGATTAAGACATTTTCCGGTGAGACCTGGATGTGCTCGGTTTTGAGAAAATAAATGACGGCATCGATGAGACCGGCTTCACCGGAGATGTTGGAATACTGCATGATCTGTTCGATGTCTTCTCCCAACCGCTTCATGGAGGCGGAGCGCAGCTCATCGTCTAAAAACATATCAGACGACGGTAACCCGCCAGCCAGCGATATGATTTCCGGGTCGCGGAGCAGTTTAAAAAGTTTACCGATGGCGTACCCTTCATAGGATTTGATGTTTTCTGAAAACAGTGCATTCCAATTGGGTTTCATTGTTTTACCCCGGTTACACTAAAATCTATTACCCCAATTGAGCGAAAACGCTCAATTGAAAACTGTCAGGAGTCAGCGTTCAGCAATCAGGAGAAATATTCTAAAATAAATTCATAAGGCTTGAATAAAAGAGATTTTATCCTTTTAATATTCAACCAAAGCTGACCGCTGAAAGCTGATTGCTTAGAACTCCCTAATAGAGTCTTGGCACATTTAGGGTATTGTTTTATTTCAGGAAATTTCTTCATAGTGGACAACGAGGATTTCAACTTCTTCCTCATGGACGGGTGTCTTGAACGGTGTCACGTCTCCGGCTTTTGTATCAAGAATCGCTTTCGCCAAAGGCGACGTCCAACTGATGCGGCCCCTGCTGAGATCGGTCTCATCGATACCGACAATCTGGTAGTCTCTTATGGATCCATCCTCATATTGGAGCCGGACGGTTGCTCCAAATTTTACCCGTTCTGACGGAACCTGCAGCGGATCGACGATTTCCGTCAACTCAAGCCGTTTGACCAAAAAATCGATACGTCGGTCGATTTTGCGAAGCTGTTTCCGAGCCTCTCGGATCTCATTTGCCTTAGGACCGCTTTCAATAGGATCGCTTCGATTGACCCGTTCCAACAACTGGGGCCGGTTTTCGTTTAATAGTACCTCCAATTCACTTCGGAGCTGTTGGGCACCGCCGGGGGTCATATAGTTTTTGGCGCCTGGGGGAATATCGGCCCGGGCATCGAATTCGATATCCGGTGCAGAGTCCGCACGGGTATCGTCTTCTTTTACAAAAGCTTTGTTCATCGCATTGTTATTCCATGATCATCCAAAAAATCGTCTTGTCTCGTTTGAAGTTCCCGTCAGCAACCGACTTAACGCTTTTTTTCCGAAAACGGAGCTCCCCACATATCGCTTATCTCTTGGTGTAATCCAAGCCGCTGCAATGTGCGACGTAGTGGTTTACCGGTTTTCAGATCCCACCCCATCTCCTGGTAATACTCACGCACCATGCCCTTAAGGAGCGGTTTTGTGGTCAGACCTTTAGCCGGCCCATCGGTGGGCGCGGTCAGAAGCCTTTCGGACACACCATCGTCTTCCGGTGTGAGTCCATGTCGGATATTAAAACACCGCTGAACATTGAGAATTCTTTCTCCGGTGGCCATGGCCTCGTAAAAGTCGATCCGGCGTCCGGTCACCGCTTCAAAGACATCCAAAAGGTTTTTGAGTGAAGGGGGCGGAATCACAAAAGAGCAAACCGCGCAGGCATCGATAAAAACCTTTCTCAGTCCTCCTTTCCGGAGTGCCTCTGCATGTTGTTCCGAGGAGCGCGTGTCGATGCCCTCCGGAAAACCTAGCTCAGGATCCGGCACGCCACCATGAAGGCTGGGTGAATGTTCGGTGGTGGGCCCGGAGCTGGCTACAGCAAACGCCAGGTTCCTGCCGGGCAGCCCCCTGAGATCGATACATTTGGGGGACATATTTTTTTTGGTGGTAACGACGTAATTGAGAGCATCGCCGCCGATCCGCTCTGCGGCAAGGGCGGCCCCCTCTGCCAAGATATCGCCAAATCCTTCGCGGGTGGCTATTTTATCCATCATTGCAAGAACGGCTTCGGTATTTCCCCATTTCAAGTCCACGCCGTTCAGTCCCTCCCGGGATACCAGCCCCTTTTCATAGGCTTCCATGGCCAGGCTGAGCGCCCAGGACGCACCGATGGCATCCATGCCGAGTCTGTCACATCGTTCTCCGATCACAGCCACCGCTCCAGCATCTGAAATCCCCAGATTCGAGCCCAAGCCCGCCAGCAGCTCGTATTCGGGTTCCTCTCCCACAAAGCCCCGATGGGGTCCTTCGGTCACCTCGATGGTGTTGACGTGGTGCATGAAACAGCCGTAACAGGGTTTATGTTTCATTTTGTAATGTTCTCTTATGTATTGTCCGGTGAGCTTCTCGACGTCGAAGCGATTTGTGGTCAGGTTTTTGATGGGAAGCGTTCCCGAATCGGCATAACGTTGGACACTGACACCCGTTCCCCATTTATGCAAGCCGGTTTCCACACCGGCTTCTTTCCAAAACTTGGCCAGTTCATGCAATCGTTCTCGATCCTTCACTTGGGGACGATTTTTTCCTCGTACGGCAATGGCTTTTAGATTTTTTGAACCCATGACCGCCCCAAAACCCCCGCGACCGGCGATATGGCCTTTATCATTTTCGATACAGGCAAGACGAACCAGGTTTTCGCCGGCCGGACCGATGGTGGCAACCCGGATACGCTTGTCTCCCAACATATCACAAATGATATCTTCTGTTTCAAATGTATCCTTTCCCCACAAATTATCCGCATTCCGAATCTCCACGGATTCTTCCGTTACCCAGAGATATACGGGTTTATCGGCAGCACCCTGTATGATGATGGCGTCATGACCGGTGGATCGAAACTCCGGCCCCCAAAATCCGCCGGAATCCGTTACGGATAGGGTAAACAGGGTTTGCGGCGACTTCCCCACCACATGATATCGACAGGCGCCCGGCACAGCAGTGCCTGTTAACGGACTCACCGCGAATACCAGTCGGTTTTCCGGA
>JAHEHB010000396.1 GCA_024644775.1 Deltaproteobacteria bacterium | reverse complement strand
TGATAAATTGAGTTTTTACGGATTCATCAAACGATACGCCCAAGCAGGCGTTGTCTGTTTGCAGAATCTATCAGTAAGTATAGGAGGGGTACAATTCCGGATAGGTGGTATGGTTCGAGAATTCTTTGAGTAGCAGGCCGGTAATATATTTTAGAAAAGAAAACCTTTTGACAGGTGCATAGACGACAGATATTTTTCCTTTTATACCTGCTTTATCACCTGCCCATTTAATGGAATCTTCCAAGTTACCAATTTCGTCGACAAGACCAAGCGTTTTAGCCTCTTTTCCTGTAAAAATCCGTCCGTCAGCAAGCGAGCTTACTTTATCGATACTCATGTTTCGGCTTTCGGCAATGTCCGTTACAAACTGTTGATGAACGGCATCAACGAGTTTCTGAAGAATTTTCCGCTCCTCTTCGGTCATTTCCCGAACAGGGGATCCAATATCTTTGTAATCCCCACTTTTCACGACGACAGGCACCAATCCGATTCTGCGAAAAATCTCCTGAAAATTTGTGAATCCCATGATAGCACCGATACTGCCGGTGATGGTACCTGCATTCGCGAAGATTTCATCGGTTCCTGCGGCAATATAATAGCCCCCCGACGCAGCAACCGTTCCCATGGATGCAATCACCGTCTTTAATTTAACGGTTTTACGAATCTCTTGGAATATTTCCTGAGAAGGTGCAACCGCACCGCCCGGAGAATCGATGCGCAACACGATTGCTTTTATGGAAGATTCCTCCCGAAACCGCTTAAGGTTGCGCAGTGTATCTTTGGCATTGGTAATGGCGCCAACAATCTCAATGATACCAACTTTTTCGGTGTCTTTCTTTAGTTTGGCAAAATTGGGATACCTTGTACCGATTACCACTAACAGGGCAAACACAATAAGGGTTACCGCACAAATAGATGAAAAAACAAGAGCGAAAAAAAGATATGGATGTCTGCGGGAAAACATGGGAATAACATCTACTCTTCGCTAAATTTTTCTTGTAGGTTTTCTCGAAGTATTTCTCCAAATTCCGAGGTTGGGGATCGCATGTTGTTGATATACTCGTTGAGCATGCCCTGCTCGTTTTCAAGATCGAGTCGTTTTATAGATAGGCCGATGCGCCTTTCTTCAACATTAATGTTCATAACTTTGGCGTTGATAATGCTGCCAACCGTGTATTGCCCAACCGGGGTTTTAATTTTTTCTTTAGTAATTTCAGATACATGAACAAGGCCTTCGATGCCTTCTTCCAACTCCACGAATATCCCGAAATCCGTAACATTCGTAACCGTTCCCGTAATCTCCGTACCCACCACATATCGTTCTGCCACAGTTTCCCAGGGGTCCGGCTGAAGCTGTTTTATACCTAACGAGAATCGTTCATTGTCTTTATCAATATCCAAAACAATGGCTTGAACCAGGTCTCCTTTTTTATAGACCTCAGAGGGATGTTTGATTCTTTTTGTCCAGGATATGTCGGAAATATGAACGAGTCCATCAATGCCTTCATCAATTCCTATGAAAATTCCAAAGTCTGTGATATTCTTAATTTTTCCCTCAATGGTCGTCTCAATCGGATACTTCTCACTGATAACTTCCCAGGGATTTGGAACCACTTGTTTCATGCCGAGTGAAATCCGTCGACTTTCCGGCTTGATATCCAAAACCACTGCCTCTACAACCTCACCGACGGATACAATTTTGGATGGATGTCGCACCTTACGTGTCCATGACATCTCAGATACGTGAATCAATCCCTCAATCCCTTCTTCCAATTCTACAAATGCGCCGTAATCAGTGAGGCTGACAACCTTTCCGGAAATTCGGGACTCGTGGGGGTATTTCTCGGCAGCAGTTGCCCATGGGTCTTCGGTGAGCTGCTTCATTCCCAACGATACGCGCTCTTTTTCGATATCAAGCGTTAATATTTTTACTGAGATTTGATCCCCGACAGAAAAAAGATCGCTCGGGTGCTTTACACGTCCCCACGAGATATCGGTGATGTGCAGCAATCCGTCGATACCGCCAAGGTCTACAAACACACCATAATCGGTAATATTTTTTACGATACCCGCAACGACTTTGCCCTCGTAAACCGCGGCAAGTGTCTCTGTACGCTTGGATTCGCGTTCTTCCTCCAACAAAACCCGCCGAGACAACACAATATTGCTACGCTTTCGATTGTATTTCAAAATTTTAAAATCGAGCGTTTTTCCAACCATCTCGTCCATATTGCGAATAGGACGCAAATCAGCCTGAGATCCCGGTAGAAAGGCAGTTACGCCGATATCAACGGAAAAACCTCCTTTGACACGATTCGTTATCGCACCTTCCACCGTACCACCGGCTTCGTAAGCTTTTCGTATCTCTTCCCAAACTTTCACAGACGCTGCTTTTTCTTTCGATAGGACAACCACCTCTTCATCATCGTCCCACCATTCTACCATCACTTCGATAATATCTCCCAAGTTTGCGGTGACATTACCGATTTCATCCATGAATTCCTGAATCCGAATATGTCCTTCAGATTTATAGCCGATATCAACGGATACGTACTCTTTATCCACTGAAATAACTCTTCCGGTAACAACTTCTCCTTCTTGAAATCGCCGAAAACTCTCTTCGTACAGATCCATCAGATTTTCGATATTATTGCCGGTAGGTGGAACTGATTTGGACGGCGGATTGGTGTGCTCTTGATTCGATTCTGGAGAATTAATTTGCGTTACATCTGCATGATTCACACCCTCATCGCGATTGGTCGATTCGGTCACATCGTCATTCATAGTACTGTTCATAAAAATACCCCCCCTCAGCCATATTCAGTGTGAACCGTAAAGGGATCACACAAGTAAAGATTGCTAACAGACTACTTTTTAAATTGCAACGATTATTTTGCGCTCAATTGCATGGAAGCGGAAAAACGGCCTTAAAACGCTATCGCAGCGTCGCGATGTGGCACAGCATACAGTCGACAACTTCTTCTGCCGAAAGATGAGTGGAATCGACGATTATGGCATCATCTGCCGGTTTTAGCGGGGCGAGTTCACGAGATCGATCGTTGCGATCTCGTTTCAACATATCGTTTTTTACTGCCTGCAACGTCTGACTGGAAGTTTCTCTGATTTCAGCAAATCGTCTCTGGGCTCTTTTTTCCGGAGCGGCATCCAAAAAAAACTTTACATCCGCATCGGGAAAAACCACTGTGCCCATATCACGGCCTTCAATCACGATGTTTTTTTCGCGACCGAGTTTCTGCTGGACATCCAAAAGATAGCATCTGACCACCGGCCTTGCAGACACCGCCGATGCCAGCATGGTTATTTCCGGTGTACGGATGCGCTCCGTGATATCCATGCCGTTGCATAGCAGCCGTACGCCGTTTTCTGTCTGCACAAATGTTAACTCCAAAGTGGTGCAAAGATTCCTAAGTCCCGCATCGTCATCGCTTCGGATGCCGGAAAATTCGGCTGCAAGTGCAACCCCTCTGTACAATGCTCCGGTATCAATGTAAGGGAAGCCAAGCCGTTTCGATAGCATTTTGCTTACCGTCGTTTTCCCGGCGCCTGCAGGGCCATCGATCGTTACAATCACACGCTTCATGAAAGCACACGTTTTAATGCTTCGATAAACAGCGAATTTTCCTCGGGAAGTCCGACATTCACACGAATATAGGTTGGATAGTCATATGCCGCCATCGAGCGCACAATCACCCCATGTTTCAGCAGTCCTTTGTAGACCTTATCGGCGTCGTTTTGAACATCGATGAGGAAAAAATTGGTCTGAGTTGGAAAATACCTGACACCCAATGTATCCAAGGATGTGTACAGAAAATCTAATCCTTCGTGTGTGAGTTGAACGGACTTCTCTAAAAATGCAGAATCATCCAATGCGGCTGTTGCCGCCACCTGTCCTAAAATATTGACGTTAAACGGTATCCGAACCCTGTGTAGCACCTCAGATATACCTGCCGGCATCACACCATAGCCGATTCGAAGCCCAGCAAGACCGTATGCCTTTGAAAAGGTCCGCAGAACAACAACGGGTTTATCGGCTTGAAAATAATCCAATCCATTTGCTGCGTTTTTATCTCTCACAAACTCAGCGTACGCCTCATCCGTCACCACGACGATGTTTGACGGTATCTTTGCCAAGAATCCTTCAAAATCTTCTTTAGAAACAACGGATCCCGTTGGGTTATTAGGATTGCAGATGAAAATGAGTCGTGTTTTCGGTGTGATTTTCTCGGAAAACCCCGCCAAATCGATGGTAAACTTTTTAAGCGGTACCTCAATCAACGTCGCCCCTGTGGAGCGAACCATGATGTCATACATTAAAAAAGACGGTTTTGCTGCAATCGCCTCATCGCCTGGTTTCAGTAACGCTCGCGTCAATATTCCGATGAGTTCGTCGGATCCGTTTCCCAACACGATCGATTCCGACTCAACACCCAGTCGGCCGGATAGCTTCATTGCTAAATCATAGCCGCGGCCATCCGGATAGCGATGGATGTTCTTTAAGGCATTCTCAACGGCTCTAACTGCCAGCGGTGATGGTCCCAGCGGGTTTTCATTGGACGCGAGTTTGATGATCCGGCTTACACCGGATTCCCGTTTTAACTCATCCATCGGTTTGCCGGGAGAATAAGGGGCGATCGTAAGAATATACTCAGGTATAGAAAGGTCCATGATTTATTTTCAATTTTCGATTTTCAATTTTCGATTGTTTATCTTTGCGCGGCTTTCTTGCCTTCTTCCACAGCAGCCATATTGAGCGGAATGAATTTTTCCTTACTCGCAAATTCAGTTTTAACCGTCTCCTTTAACAGATCAAAATCCACAATACCGCTACGAGACACAAACGCGGCAAGGGCGACAATGTTTGCGACCCTTTCGCTACCCAGATTTCTTGCAATTTCAGTTGCAGGCACCTTCAGTTCATCGATGTCCTTACGCCCCGTGTCGATGGGAATCAATGAGCTGTTGATAAAAATAATTCCCCCCGGCTTTACATGGGGTGCAAATTTTTCGAGAGAAGGGCGATTCATCGCAACCAG
>JAHEHB010000395.1 GCA_024644775.1 Deltaproteobacteria bacterium | reverse complement strand
CATTTTTCAAAATGCGATGCAAACCGGTCGTTGGTCACCACATGCACGTCGGGCGATTGACTGAGATTAAACAATTGTTCCATGAAATAGTCGATAACCGGTTTGCCGGCCACCGAAAGTAAGGATTTGGGGACGTTTTTTGTAAGGGGATACATCCGAGTGGCATAGCCGGCACAAAGTAATACAGTGATCATGGGAAATGAACTCCGTTTACCGATGTGGCCAAATAAACCGCGGCACGGTCTGCCACTTCCGGATGAAGGTTGAGATATGAATCTTTGATTGTCACAACCGCCCGTTGTGCAAGCGAAGGCGCCACAAACCCGACAACACAGCCACCGAAACCACCTCCGCTAAACCGCGACCCCAAAACGCCCTTTGTTGAACTGACGATCCGTTGCAAATCATGAACCGCTTCGCTGCCGCATTCATACAGTTCAGTGGAACTGCGACACGATTCATTCACAAGTCGACCAAATGCTTCCAGTCGCCCTGATTTCCAGTCTTCCAGCCCATCATGCACTCTCTGTGTTTCTCCAAAAAAATGACACGCCCGTCGATAATGGACCGGATCTAGTTTCTTCCCGTGCTCCAGAAAGGTTTTTTTTGAAATATCTGAAAGGATTCTCGCCGGCGAGGCACCATCCCATTGAGATAATTTTTCGGCTGCTGCCTGGCATTCTTGAACCCGGGTATTGTAACCCGTTGTCGCCAACTCCCTTGAATAACCTGAATAGGCAATTAGGATTCGATAGGTCTCCGCACCGAATTTGTCTGGTATCTTTTCTACACTGGGTGTCCGCGTGTCGATATGAAGCATATGATTCTTTTTTCCAAACACAATACTTGTTTGATCTAAGATACCATTTTTAAGCCCGATATACTTGTTTTCTGCCAGTTGAGTCAACTGCACATAATCCCATTGTTCCAATGGGATGCCGTTTGCATCGGCAAGAGCAAAAAGATATGCCAGAAGTACCGAAGCCGAAGAGCTCAAGCCACATCCCGGAAGCATGCCGTTTAGGATTCCGGTGATGCCGCGGTTCACGGTAAATTTTTCTTTTAGGGCAAGCGCGGCCCCGCGGACATAATACCCCCAGGAACCGGAGATGGTTTGGGGAATCTGATCCAGATCGAATCTGACGCGATCAGGGTAATTGTTACTGCGAAGATTCACCCGCTTATGAGAAGAAGGCGCATATGCCATGAGCGTATATGCGCTGACAGTCATGCCAAGAACGGGACCCCCTTGATGATCGATGTGGGCGCCCAGCGGAGAGATACGATAAGGCGATGCAAGAATTCGAACATCAGCAACCGGTATCCCTTGCTCATTTGAAAATTCATCGATCAGTTTCTCTTTTTCTTTAGTAATATCGGGAAATTCCATAAACTAACATCCTTTGTTTGGAACACAGACCTACCCCGACTCATCCAAGCAGATGCAAAGGCAGGGAAGTTTTCGCTGATACGGACAGATCAATATTTGTAAATAATTCAAAAAAATGTCAAATAGAAAAAATCGATGAATTGCGAATCGAGAAATTTGGGAATTAGAAGGAGGAACAGATGAAATCGTTTTTATCTCAAGATTTTTTACTGAACACGGAAACGGCAAAGGCTCTGTATCAGAAATTCGCAAAGCCGATGCCCATTTTTGATTACCACTGCCATTTGCCGGTTCAAGAGATTGCGGATAACAAACGCTTTAAAAATTTAGCGGAAATCTGGCTTTCCGGCGACCACTATAAATGGCGAGCCATGCGGGCAAATGGGATTGACGAGCGTTTTATCACGGGAGATGCAAGCGATTTTGAAAAATTTTCTGCGTGGGCTGAAACCGTACCAAAAACTTTGCGAAACCCCCTTTATCACTGGAACCATATGGAGCTTAAGACGCCCTTTGGAATCACGGACATCCTGCTCAATTCGGATACGGCAAAGGATATTTATGATCGGTGTACGGAAATGCTCCAGCAGGATGATTTTACGGCTCGCGGTATTTTAAAAAAGATGAATGTTAAAGTGGTCTGCACGACGGACGATCCCACAGATGATCTCACCTATCATCAACAGATCAAAGCAGATCAGAGTTTTTCCATCAAGATTGTGCCCACGTTTAGACCGGATAAAGCAATGGCCATAGAGGATCCGGCCCAATGGAACGACTGGGTCGGTAAATTGGAGGAAGCAACGGAGATGTCCGTCAATGCCTATCGCACGTTTCTCGAAGCACTAAAAAGCCGGCACGATACGTTTCACGAAAATGGATGTCGAAGTGCCGATCATTCATTGAGTGTGCCCACTGCTGAAGATTCGACACCCCAGGAAATATCAAATATATTTGACAAGGTTCGGCAGAAAAAACCGCCAACCCCCAATGAAACTCGAAAATTCAGCTATGCTGTTTTGGTCGAGATCGCCAGAATGCATGCAGAAAAAGGGTGGGTTCAGCAGTTCCATCTCGGTCCCATCCGAAACGCAAACACCCGGATCATGGAACAGATCGGTCCGGATGCCGGCGGGGATTTTATCGGCGATGTGGAAATTGCAAGGCCCATGGCAACGTTTTTAGATTGTCTGGATAAAGATAACCGGCTCGCAAAAACCATATTCTACAATATCAATCCAAAGGACAACGAACTGTTGGCCTCTCTTGCCGGAAATTTTCAGGATGGCTCGATACCCGGAAAAATGCAATTCGGAACCGCCTGGTGGTATAACGATCAAAAAGAGGGAATGGAACGTCAGTTGAATACGCTGTCAAATATCGGCCTGTTGAGTCGATTTGTTGGGATGACAACCGATTCCCGTAGTTTTCTCTCATACCCCCGGCATGATTATTTCCGGCGCATTCTGTGTAACCTACTGGGAAATGAAATTGAAAATGGAGAGCTCCCCAACGAAATTGAATTGATCGGAAATATGGTGAAAGATATCTGCTATCATAACGCAGAACGATACTTTGCGATAAAAAGTTAGCCAAACATAGTTGAGATTTTGAATATCGAATATCGAACAAGGAATTTAGAACCGCAGAAGTGATCGTAAAACTTCGAAATTCGACATTCCTTGTTCAGTATTCTGCGGTTCAAAAATAATCACAAATTTCAAAATATTACAAAGGTGAGAGATGAATTCTTAGATTGAACCAGTAAGAATCTAAATAATCTTGGGACGATACAGAAAATAATGTTTAATACTCATGCTTGATGAATTCGTATAAAGCCGAATACATCAAATTTTTAGTGTTTCGTATTTAGTATGTTGTTTAAAATATATAGGGTCATATCAGTTTGTTAGAATACTAAAAACCAAACACCAAATACCAAACACTCTTCCATTGTCTTGACATTCTGGGAGATTAAAGGAAAAATAGTGTCTCCGTAACACCGCCACTGATAGTTTGAGATAGCAACAGTTCTCCTCTTTTGAGGTGAATAAAAAAATGACACCCACCAGAATGTATTTTTTTCGTGACGATCTCAAAGAAAAAGGCGGTTCCACGACCCAACCCTCTGTTTCGGAAAAAAAAGAAACAGAGGACGAAAAATTCATCCGATGCAGTCAATGCCTTCAGCCGATTACGCGTCCGTCCGACCGTATTTCCATTGACGGTTCTCACACACACACGTTCGCAAATCCCAGTGGAATCTTATATGAAATCGGATGCTTCCGCTCGGTTATCGGATGTGGATTTTCGGGTCCTACAACGGATGAATTTACCTGGTTCAAGGGATATGGTTGGAAGGTAGCCTACTGCGGAAAGTGCCTTACTCACCTGGGATGGCTCTTTATGTCATCCGGAAATTCATTCAACGGCCTTATTTTGGATCGTCTTTCGGATTCATAATAAGCAGGTACCAATAAGCAATTGGCCAACCCCGGAAATTTCTGCACAATCGGGCGGTTATCACAGAAAGAAGAACGAAAAACTTAAAAACGCTTATGGTGATGGGCGATGACGTAAAAATGAAGGGTATATTTACGCACGAATATGGGTGGTACCCTAATATCAGACAACTAAAATAGGGTGGCACCAACCGGTAGTTACTCTACTTTTTGGCCTATTGAAGGAGGATGTTATGGCTATCACGATTAACGGCGAACAAAAAAGGGTCGGTTTAGCGCTTTCTGGAGGTGGATTTAGGGCTGCAGCTTTTCATCTCGGTGTATTCATTAAACTGCAAAATCTCGGACTACTTGACAAAATCGATTTGTTTTCGTGTGTGAGCGGCGGAAGTATTGCAGGTGGTTTTCTCGCTGTGAACTGGGGGGCATCTGATGCACTCGATGAACTTGAAGAGTACCTCACAACAAAGTCAATCGCGGTATCAACGGTTATCGGCGGTTTGTTGGATCCGTTCGAATCGCGTATCGATAAACTCGCAGATTCATACGATGATTACATCTTTAAAAAAAAGAAATTAAAAGATTTAGGTGACGGACCGAGAATCTATTTTAACGCAACGAATCTCGCCACCGGCAACCTGTTTTTCTTTGTGGCAGGTGGCCGCCTCCCCGAAGAGATGGGTGAACATGAACTCGGAACTATGGTGGTGCCGGATTTTAAGATCAGTCGCGCAGTTGCAGCCTCGTCAGCATTCCCACCAGTTTTCCCGCCGCTGCGCATTAATCCTGATGTTTATCCGCCGGCTCAAACGGTCGAGTACGTGACACTTACTGACGGCGGAGTGTATGACAACATGGGTGTAAACCCGTTGTTGCTTAAACGCAACAACATTGACTATGCCATTATCAGCGACGGCGGTAAGCCTTTTGAAACAGATGAAAATCCTACTGAGTCAGGGGTCATAGTGCTCAAGGAAAGTATCGGCATATTGATGGAGCAGGTGCGCGGACTTGAATTTGATCGTCTCAAACACCGAAACAAAGCTGACTCCGGCCCTAAACCGCTCTGGTTTTCGATTGATAGCAACGAGGGAGAATCACAGGAGGGCGACGCAGCATTCGCATCAATTATCGGTACCAACCTGAAGAAGCTTAGTCGCCCGGAAATATCAGTCCTCATGCGCCACGGCGGATCGCTTGTGGAGG
>JAHEHB010000394.1 GCA_024644775.1 Deltaproteobacteria bacterium | reverse complement strand
CTGCCGCCTCAACCGCATGGGATACCAGCACATTGCCCACGATATTTTTCACGATTCCCAGTGCCAGTAGCATGGAAACCCCGTTTTCAAGCAGAGATCCGAGAGTACGAGAAAACCGCCCGGCCGCAAGCTTTTTGGTTAGAGGGCCTATCATCGGTAAAAAAAGCAGGCTTTTATCGATGAGGAGACGCCCTTTTTTCGTTTTCTTGATGATACGGAAAACGAATATTGCTGCAAGCATACAGAGAACAAGAACCCACCAAAATGATTTTAAAAAATCACTAAATCGAATCAACAACAGTGTCGGGGTCGGCAACGCCTGATTCATATCCTCAAAGAGGACCGTGATCTTGGGGACGACGTATGTCAGCAATACAAATAAGACCAATGCACCGATAAATGACATGAGTATGGGATAGACCAAAGCGGTTCGGATCCGATTTTTAAGGGCCTCCTGTTTTTCGGTCAGATCGGCAAGTCGTTCGAGAACAATTTCCAGCGTGCCGGAAGTTTCTCCAGCATGAACCATGTTGATATAGAGGGGGGAAAATATTCGATTGTAAGAAGACAACGCGTCTGCAAAGCCCTTGCCTTCTGTGATCGACTCTTTTATCTGGGCCAGAATTTTTTTGAAGGTCTTGGATCCTGTTTGAGGAACCAGCGTACCAATAGCGGACACCAACGGAAAACCGGCTCCCACCAACGTGGACAACTGTCGGGTCATCATGGCGATTTGAGACGGATTGATAGGATTGACAAAGGTTCTTAATGAATACGTTCCAGAACTCTTTGACTCTGTGGTTTTGTGGGTCTCTCCAACTGATATGGGGTAAATACCGGAAGCCCGAAGCTTCTGGCGTGCGGATATCGCCCCATCCGCATCAATAATTCCAGAAATTTTTTTCCCTTTTACATTCAGTGCTGTGTATTCGAATACTGGCATATGAGGCCGTATCAGTCCCTTTTAAAATAATTCCAAATGTATCGAAACGGTAATCTCCGCCTAAAAACGAGGGTTTCGCTCCCATTCTCCCTGTAGGACAATAACTTCAGGGCCCATTTTCACCCCTCTGTCCTCTGCCCTGCCCTCTGCTCCTCGTTTTATCTTCCGATCCCCAGGTAAGTAAACCCCATTTCCCGCATCTCCTGCGGATCATAGATATTCCGGCCGTCTATGATAATAGGTTGCTTGAGCAGTACTTTAACCGCCCGCATATCCAGGTTTCGAAATTCATCCCACTCTGTGACCACGATCAGCGCATCGCAGTCCCGGATGGTCTCGTAGGGATTATCAAAAAAGGTGATATCTCTTAATATTTTTTTTGCGTTGTCCATGGCAATGGGATCGAACGCGTGGAGGTTCGCTCCTTTTCGTTGCAAATCCTCAATGATATTTAAGGATGGGGCCTCTCGGATATCGTCTGTTTTCGGTTTAAAGGAGAGCCCCCATATGGCAACGGTGCTGTCTTTAATTTCCAGTACAGACTGCAGCTTTTCGATAGCGACGGTTCGTTGGCTTTCGTTTACCCGGTTTACTGCCTCAAACAAATCCGACTTACATCCATACTCCTTTAGAGTCGCAATCAACGCCTTAACATCTTTTGGAAAGCAACTACCCCCATAACCCAACCCAGCATGGAGAAAACGCGAGCCAATTCGATTGTCTAGGCCCATACCTCTGGAAACATCTCGAATATCGGCACCGGTTTTTTCACACAGGTGCGCAAGCTGATTCATGAAACTTATCCGTGTTGCAAGCATGGTATTGCAGGCGTATTTAATGATTTCTGCGGTTTGGACGCTGGTAATAAATATGGGTCTTCCGGTTCGCGCCTTTGAACGATACAATGACGTCATGATCTCTTCTGATTTTTTGCTGTCGGTACCGATAATGATTCGGTCCGGATTTTCGAAATCTTTGACCGCTGCGCCTTCCCTTAAAAATTCAGGGTTGGAAACCACGTCGAAGGGAATGTCTTTTACTTGGTTTTCTTTAATAATTTTCTGGATACGATTCGCAGTCCCCACCGGAACCGTGCTTTTATTAACCACGACTTTATAATCATTCATGTGTTGACCGATGGCCCGAGCCACGTCTTCAACAGCCGTAAGATCTGCTGCTTGTTGCAAATTGGACGGTGTTCCGACACAGATAAAAATAATTTCGGATTCCTGAACCGCTTCAACAGAATCGGTCGTGAACCGCAATCTACCCGCATCAAGATTTCGTTTAAAAATCTCTTCCAACCCGGGTTCGTACAGGGGTAATCGACCGGAAAAAAGCGTATTTATCTTTTCGATGTTGACATCGTAGCAGAGGACGTCGTTTCCGAGATTGGCAAATCCCGTACCCGTAACGATTCCGACATATCCGGTTCCCGCGACTGTGAGTTTCATACGTTTGACCTCTTCTTAAACTTTTGTTCTTCGTAGACCGTTGACCGTGGAAATGATCGTGCCAAAAACGGCAGTCACAGAACTTAGAGTCACATGTGATGAGTTTTGAAACGGAGCGCTCTGCTCATCGCTACCGATACCCATAAAAATCCTTAAACCATTTAACAAATCGATTGACCCCTTCCGTGAGCGGTGTCTTCGGCCGAAACCCAACATCATTCACCAAATCGTCCACATCTGCATAGGTTGCTAGGACATCACCCGGTTGAAGATCAAGAAATTCCTTTTTGGCCGTCCTGCCAAGCGCCTTTTCAAGTATTGCGATAAAGTCCAAGAGATTTACCGGTTGGTTGTTGCCAATATTATAGATTCTGTATCGCGTATAAGAGGTACCCGGATCCGGATGATCGCCGGTCCACTCGGAATTGGGTTCCGGCAGTTGACCCATGACGCGTACGACGCCTTCAATGATGTCGTCGATATAGGTAAAGTCTCTTTGCATGTTTCCATGGTTAAATACCTTTATCGGTTCCCCTTCCAGGATCGCACGGGCAAAAAGATATAGCGCCATATCCGGCCTTCCCCAGGGCCCGTATACTGTGAAGAAACGAAGCCCCGTGCAATGGATGTCATACAGATGGCTATAGGCGTGAGCCATCAGCTCATTTGCTTTTTTTGTTGCCGCATACAAAGATACCGGGTGATCGACATTATGGTGAACGGAAAACGGCATATTTGTATTCGCACCATACACGGAGCTGGATGAGGCAAATACCAGATGTTTGGTTTCGTTGTGCCGGCAGGCTTCAAGTAGATTTCCGAACCCCACAAGGTTTGCGGTCACATAGGCTTCCGGATGGGATAATGAATACCGCACACCGGCCTGGGCAGCAAGATTTACGACAATGTCAAAGGGGTTTTTGCAAAATATATTCTCGAGCTCAGGCTTATCGGCGATATCGATCTGGTGAAACCTGAAATTATCATGTTCCTTCAAACGTTCCAGACGTGCCCGTTTTAAGTTAATATCATAGTAAGGATTCATATTATCAATACCTACGACATCATACCCCTCCGTCAAAAGTCGCCGTGAAAGATGGAATCCGATAAATCCCGCGGCCCCAGTTATCAAAACCGTTTTAAATTGAAACTGCATCAATAACTCCTATGCTTTTCCCAAGACCACTTTTAAAAAAAAGCCCCCAATGGGGTATCAGCGGCATTGCACAGATGATTGTGAAAGTGATACATTTTCCCGCCAAACGGGAATGTCTATCAGTTGTTGGGCCCGATACCCGATGGCTCCTCCAATAATAGCTGTCAACGAACTTGATTCTTCATCTCTTTGTACCACCTCAAGGTGATCTCAAGGCCATTTTCAAGGGGAAAATCCGGATTAAATCCGAGCGTCGATCTTATGCGATCTGTACCCGCCGCGGATGCAATAACATCTCCCGGTCTTGCCTCGGCATGTTTTGGTGCAGCACGGCATTTAGAAATAATGCGGATCGTTTCCCAAAGCTGATTGATGGTAACCGTTTTTCCCGTACCCACATTAAAGCACTGTCCGCTCACATCGCCTGAATTCGAGGTAATCAAATTCGCTTTTACAACATCTTTTACAAAAATAAAATCTCTACTCTGTTTACCGTTTCCGTAGATTACCGGTGAGGAATCGTTGGTTGCCTTGTTTAAAAAAATCGATATGACACCCGAATAGGGTGAACCTGGATCTTGGCGCGGCCCATAGACATTGAAATACCGAAGACAGACGGTCTCCACATTGTAGAGTTTTGAATAAAGATGTGCATAATGTTCACCAATTAGTTTTTGAACAGCGTACGGGCTCTCGGGTGAAAGCGGCATAGTCTCATGTTTTGGCAGCTCCGGATCATTACCGTATACGGCACAGGAACTGGCAAATACAACGCGTTTTACACGCTGGCTTCGCGCCGCCTCGAGCACCCCGAGTGTCCCCATTTCATTTATATATGCGGAGTCCATGGGTGCCGCCACCGTTTGCGGAACTGACACCATTGCAGCTTGATGAAAAATAATCTCACAACCATCCGCCAGCGACTTCAATAGCTTGCTGTCTCGAATATCTCCTTGGATAAAATCGATGTCTTTTTTAACATCTGAGAGATTTGAAAGATTTCCTGTGGAAAGATCATCCAGTACCTTAACTTTACAGCCACATTGAATGAGAGCATCGACGAGATGGGATCCAATGAATCCGGCACCACCGGTAACAAGTACACGTTTGTAGTTTAATTTCATCATCGTTTTTTGAAGTCAAATTCCCAAGTAATTTGCCCCGGCAATGTATGTAGAACCATACGAAATGTCAAGAAAGTAAGCGACGGAGCTTTTAATGACTTTCCTGTTTCTGTAGCGATTTGTTTCATCAATTTTGGTACAACGTCTTGAAAATGTCGTCATACAGGCTATATTGTTTTATTAAAACGCGAGAATAAAATACGCGAATGTACAGAAATACTTGCAAACAATTATTGTGCCAATATATCGAATTTATACAGTCGAGGTTTTAAAAAATTTCGATGATAAAACCCACCGACAAAATCGATTGTAACAGATGCAAACACTACTATATCACTTGGGACAAAAAATTCCCCTATGGATGTCGTGTCATGCGATTTAAA
>JAHEHB010000393.1 GCA_024644775.1 Deltaproteobacteria bacterium | reverse complement strand
GCTTTGGGGGTCATTTCCCGGTATACGAACAGACCGACGACGGCGGTATAGACGACTGCGAGTGCGCCGGCTTCATTCGGTGTGCAGATACCGCCGTAAATTCCCACCAGCACCAGTACCGGACACCCCAGAGCCGGCAGGGCCGACCAAAAGGAGGAGCCGATTTCCTTTATGTTTTCGGTAAAGCTTTCAGGAAGTTCCGGGGCATCCGCTGTTTCTTGATAGTATTTGCTGACGATCAGGGTATTCACCAGCATATATCCACCGGCGAGCAACAGGCCCGGGAACACTGTCGATAAAAATACAGCGGCCACCGATTGTTGCGCGACCAAGCAGTAAATGAGTGCCGGAACACTGGGGGGTATCAGATAGCCCAGAAAACTCGAGGAGCACAAAACACCGGTCACGTACGCGCGTGCATAACCCAACCGTTCGAGACGGGGGACCAGGATGGGAATCAGGGCGGCAATACACGGCAAAGATGATCCGGTCAAAGCGCCCATAAAGACAGTGGCCACAATGCCGACATCCACAAGACCGCCTCGGATTCGGCCCACCAGCGCATATGCAAACCGGGTGAGCCGGTCCGCGATTCCGGATACGGACATCATATTTCCGGCAAAGATAAAAAAGGCGATGGCCATGAGCACATAACTATCGATGGCGTGGTAGGCGGTTCCTGCCATAAAAGACCTGGGCAGGTCCAAAATCAATAGGGCAATGGAAGTGCTTCCCACAAATACCCAGCAAAGGGGGAGTCCGATGAGAATTCCGATAAAAAAGAGAATCAACCCGATGATGATTCCAATTTCCATTTACAACCTCTCATTCCTTCGATTACTCTTGCATTCTTTTATAGAGATTCCCGATATCTCTCCCGATGATCACCAGCAGATGGATCAGCACCAGAAAGAGCGCGATAAACAGCGTGATCTGGAGCCAACTGGTGTTGAACCAACGAACCAGCGTGCCGTACTCCGGATATTTTGCGGCCCGTTTCATAAATTTGTATGCTATCGGCAAAATACTCCAAAGAGCGGCCAGGGCCAAAAGATTCAACACCAGGCGGTAGGCCGCGGCCACCCGGGGCCGGCCCTGTACGATGCGGTCACGCAGGAAATCGACCGCCACATGTCCCTCATTCCAGGTTGAATATGCTGCAGCGATCAACATAAAAAAAACAAAGATATAGAGTGCCAGATCACTGAGCCACATGATTTCAAAATGAAGCAGATACCGGTTGAGCACCTGTGCAAAAATGAGCAGGGTCGTAACAAACAGTCCAATAACACAAATGACGCCTTCGGCCGTCTGGATGACGTGCAATGCCCTTTTGAATAGAGTTTTCATCGGTCTCACCTACCTGATGGGGTTATCTATTTTACCGGGTTCCTAAGAGAAATACACTTAAAAAGCCAAAGGAGGACGGACCCCCATCGGCCCCTCCTCCTCAATTTTCATTCGGTATCGGCAAATGGTGCCTATTGTCCTTCGACGTCGGCCCGAATCCGATCAAGCTCATCCCGGATGGTTTTACCCATATTTTTTCCGGGGTAATGCTTTTCCAGCCAGGGATCGCACAATTCCTTCCAGACGCTATCCATCCGTGCCTTTTCCCGCCATTCTTTCCGTTCCTGCGGGTTCGGGAAATAAATCTTCAACCCGGATGCCACAAGCTGCTTCTGGTACGCTTTGTCGGCCCGACGGTGTGCTTCGTAATCCCTTTCCTCAGCCATTTTTGCGGCTTCCCAGATGGCTTCCTTGTGTTTGTCGGACAATCCGTCCCAGAGTTCCCGGTTAATGGCGACATTACAGGAGTCCCATCCGAAGCCGAGGGCAATGTAATATTTCAAAACCTCATAGTGCCGTTCTTCTACCAAAGAAGACCAGAGACTCCAGCAGCCGTCCACAACATTCCGTTCTAGGGCGTTGTAAAGATCGGCCCAGGGGATGGTCTGCAGGGTCATGCCGGTGCCTTCGCCCATATTTTGTAGGGTCTTGACGAATCCGAGGGATGCCGACACG
Source organism: Deltaproteobacteria bacterium (assembly GCA_024644775.1). The sequence continues at coordinate 3,046 of JAHEHB010000393.1, read as the reverse complement.
CGCATCTTGTTGCCCTTCAGATCCGCAGGCAGTTTCATTTCACGGGCCTTGTTGCCGAGTCCGTAGGGCCCCATGGGGGGGCTCCAGAGGAGTTTCATTCCGACCTCTTCATACGCCTTGTCCATGATCTTATACAAAATTCCATCCGGCGGCCGGTAGGCAATGGAAGCCTCATCATAACTTCCCACGGTCCAGGGCATCCAGTTGAGCATCCCTCCCGGAACGAGATTGACATATGGGGCAAAAACCCCCATCTGCACGCTTCCCTCCTGAACGGCATGGAAAATTTCATCATGGCTTCCCAGTAACCCGCTGGGTTGAAATTTCATATCTATCTCACCGTTCGTATAGAGTTTAACGAGATCGGCGAAGAGTTGAAGCGATATATTCCGCTCTTTCTGGGTCCATGCGCTACCCAAGCGCCATTTCATCGTTTTCGCTTCAGCAAATCCCGGATTGAATGCCATGGCCAGGCTGAGACTTACTGTTAAAGCAATGACCCACATAAAACGATTCGATCTTTTCATTTGAAACCTCCTTTATGGTGTTATACGTTGCAGGTGGAAATCACATGGATGTCGGCATCCATCATCCAGTGACCATGAAACATATTTTGATTGGAAAGAAACAGTCGCGCTCTACCGAAAATGGTTGAACACCCAATGCGTATCCATGAGCTGAAGTACGGTCATAGAATTGCTTACGACCCACCCGTCCTCTATCGACTCAGCGTCTGCCGTGCAGATAAATTTACTATTTCCCTAACAAGTCCGTTTGTCTTCTGTCAAGAGAAAATAGCAGTTGGTCACGGTTACGTCCAAGTAGATCGCAACCCAGCCAGATGAAAGCAATTTAGTTATCCGCATGCAGGCTAACGTTGCAAAGTCGAGGTCTTAGATCCGCCGGAGGGATACCGCAAATCCCACAGACCCTGTAACAGGGCAGGCAATATCCAACACGCGGCGCAAGCGCCTGCGCTGCGCGTGATAGAAACATTCTAACGAGTGATATAGTATCTCGTGGCCGATCTGAAAGTTTTGAATTTTGTTTTTTGATGTTTGGAATTTCCATGATTCTGAAAAAATAATCGAACTTAAGCAAATTCAGTTAATTACGTGTCTAAATGACGTGGCCCTGAGAATCAGGCGTCAGCCTAACAGATCCAACACCGTGTGGAGATATATTTTGACAGCTGAGATTAGCTGGTCCTTTGTAACATATTCATTGGTGCTGTGTGCCTGAGTGATGGCGCCCGGTCCGCACAACACGGTGGGAAATCCCATATGGGGCGCATCGGAACCTCCTGGGAAAGCGGCCGCCTGGGTGCGCTGCCCCATAACCCTTTCATATGCGGTCAGCAGGGATCGAACCACCGGTTCGTTTGCAGAAATGTCATTTGGTGGTACCCGCCACGTGGGTGCCGTAATGTTATACCGAAAATCCGGATTTTTACGGGTGAGTGGATCCAGGAGGGCCCTAAATTCCGCATAGACATGCTCTTGGGTCTCACCCGGCAAAGTACGGCGGTCTACTTCCAGCTCGCACAGATCCGGAACCATGTTGACCTGCACGCCACCCCGGATGACACCTGGGTTGAATCTACCATGGCCGCAAAGGGGGTGAGGTCGGGCTTTCAGCAGGGTGTTGTTGTATCCTGAAAAGGCTTGAATGACCATTGCCATATGGATGATGGCGTTTTCTCCTTTCTCCGGCACACTGGAATGGGTGGCTTTGCCGAAAGTTTGAATGAAAGTGCTTACCCGTCCCTTGTTGGCCGGGCAGACCGAAAGATCGGTAGGCTCTCCGATGATGCCCTGATCGGCCCTGGGACCCTTTTTACCGACATCCCGGGATCCCAGCAGTTGATATTCTTCGTCCATGATCCCGGCCAAATAGAGATTTCCTTTGAGTTTTATGGGGCTCTGGTTCAGGAGCCGAACCACTTCCAGATAAGCGGCGAGAGCCGCCTTCATATCACAGGCGCCGCGTCCGTAAATTTTTCCATCTGTTTCCTGAACGTTGTAAGCTTCCGGGTATCCATCGGTGTGTGCGGTATCCAGGTGGCCGGCTAACATCAGCGTGGGGCCCGCACCCGTGCCCTTTTGGAACCCGAACACGTTGGGACGCCCCGGACATACCTCCCGCGACGAGACCTCCATGCCCAACTGGTGCATCTGCTGTGCGTAGTATTTTGCCATCTCTTTTTCGCGAAAGCCTTCGACGGGTTCCTGGTCAAATGGATTCTCGCTCTTTATGGCCACCATTTCCTTAAGACGGTCGATTAGGAAGCGCTCATTTACTGCCATAACTAATTCGTTGAAAAGTTGGGTATCCATTTATTCCTTTAGCTTTAGTGATGCGTTAACCGTCCCTGCAATAGGTAAAGCATTTGCAAAGAGAAGCAACCTCATCAGATACTTGATTTAATACGTGCTGATCATTTCGATTAGTTAACGCCCGGTCGATGAGATCGATAATCTGTCTTATTTCCGGCGGCTTCATCCCACGGGCGGTTACCGCCGAAAAACCGAGTCGCAGGCCGCTGGTGATATTGGGTTTTTCCGGATCATAGGGGATGACGTTTCGGTTGACGACGATGCCCACCGATTCCAGGATCTCTTCGGCCCGTTTTCCGGAGAGCCCCTTCATACGCAGATCCAAGAGCACCATGTGGTTGTCGGTGCCGCCGGATACCAGCCGGTACCCTTTGGCGGACAGGATTTCTGCGCCACATGCGGCATTCTCAAGGATCCCCTTCTGTATTTCGATGAATCGGTTTTCCATGGCCAGCTTGAGGCAGACGGCTTTTGCCGCCAGAAGATTCAAAGACGGCGTACCCTGGACACCCGGGAAGATCGTCTGATCCAGGCGGCGCGCATACGCCTTTTTGCAGAGAATCACCCCTCCGCGGCCACCCATCAGCGTCTTGTAAGTGGTGAAGGTGACAAAATCGCTGAAGGCAACCGGGCTCGGGATGACTTTGGCCGCCACCATCCCGGCGATGTGGGCCATGTCCACCAAGAGCATGGCGCCGTTTGCCCGGGCG
>JAHEHB010000071.1 GCA_024644775.1 Deltaproteobacteria bacterium | reverse complement strand
GTTGTTGTATGACGATCGATCCTCCCGATTTTAATCCCACACGGTTTTCGAAAATCGAAGCAATCTGTTTCTCCAGTTGATATTTCGTAAAAATCGGTTTCGAACCCGTGTAGCGTTTCACAATTTTCGTGTGTTTTGGCGAAACAATGTACATGAAATCTCTGACTTCCTGATAGATCGCTGGTTCGTCTATAAGGATTTCCGATACATCCGGTGTGAAATAGTCCCGTATGGATCTGATTGCGACATTGCGCTCTTTAAACAGCAATTTGGGTGCCTGTTCCTTTAATCCCTTTTCTTTGATGGTTTTCCAGAGCTTTAATAAATACCGCAAGTCTTTTTCCAAAAGTGATTTCGTGGCATTTTCGCCGGCGGTGCGAACAATGATGCTGAATCCGTCGGGGACTTTCATGCTGCTGATAAGGGTTTTTATTCGGTTTCGCTCATTCTCGTCTTCTATTTTGCGCGATATTCCACTGGTGCTGCTTCCAGGCATAATCACCATACGTCTTCCCGGCAGAGCAATATATGTGCTAAGCATCGCACCTTTTTTTAATACCGGATCCTTTGTAACTTGAACGAGGAGCTCCTGGCGGGGTTTTATTACATCCCTGATGGACCGATCCCCCGGTCGGGTATCTTGGAAATAGTCGCTGTGAATTTCAATAATTTGTAAGAAACCATGACGATCCGCACCATAATCCACGAATGCCGCTTGGAGTCCGGGTTCCACACGGACAACGGCCCCTTTGTAGATATTACCTTTTGTGATTTCTCTCAAAGCGCTTTCTATATGAAATTCTTCGAGCATATTGTCTTTGACTTTGGCGATTCTACATTCTTCCGGATCGATGGCATTAATGAGGATTTTACTACTCATGGTTAAATTCTTTATTACTCCTTAGCGACATTAATTAATATCGGACGAATACTTTTTTATAAGAATATGAAATTATTAGATTTAAGTCAAACAAATTCTACTCTTCAGCGCCACACGGATATTAACCGTCAACCTTGCTATTTATTTCACACTGTGGCATTACATACCACGGATTATATGGAAAATCTCCAAGAAGTATTGAAGGATTATTCTGGGGGGGAAACACACCGGATGGATGAAAAATACGACCCGAAACGCACTGAGAAGAAATGGCAAGACTATTGGGAAGTTTCACAGTTGTTTAAGGTTAAGGAAGAACCGGGCAAAAAAAAATATTACCTTCTGGAGATGTTTCCTTATCCATCCGGCAAAATACATATGGGACACGTAAGAAACTACACCATTGGCGATGTGGTGGCCCGTTACAAAAGATTGAGAGGATTCAATGTGCTTCATCCAATGGGGTGGGACGCCTTTGGCATGCCGGCGGAAAATGCGGCCATTGCCAACCAATCGCACCCGGCGAAGTGGACCTATGATAACATCGATGCCATGCGCTCAGAGCTCAAGCGGGTCGGATTCAGCTACGATTGGGATCGGGAAATTGCCACTTGCAGCTCCGAATACTACCGTTGGGAGCAATGGCTCTTTCTGAAGATGTACGAAAGGCGCATGATCTACCGGAAAGAGTCCCTCGTGAATTGGTGTGAACCGTGTCAGACCGTACTGGCAAACGAACAGGTCGAGGCCGGTTTGTGCTGGCGGTGCGGCAACCAGGTACGACAGGAGAAACTGCCTCAATGGTTTTTTCGAATAACAGACTATGCCGAGGATCTGCTTGCCCATTGTGATCAACTGCCGGGCTGGCCGGATAAAGTCATTACGATGCAGAAAAACTGGATCGGAAAAAGTATCGGGGCGGAAATTCGATTCCCGGTGGAGGATTCAAACGAGGAAATACCTGTATTTACGACAAGACACGACACTGTATTTGGGGCGACGTTCATGTGTTTGGCGCCGGAGCATCCGCTGGTGTTGAAACTATCCAAGGGAACAACACAGGAGACAGACGTACGATCCTTTGTCGAGCAAATGGCGTTGCAAGACCGGTCCAGCCGAGCCGTGGAAAGCTATGAAAAAGAGGGCGTGTTTATCGGGGCTTACTGTCTCAATCCGTTGAGTGGCAGAAGAATGCCGATCTATACCGCCAACTTCGCTTTAATGGAATACGGAACCGGCGCTGTAATGGCGGTTCCGGCCCATGATCAGAGAGATTTCGAATTTGCCAAAAAATACGGCCTGAATATTGTCGTTGTTGTAAAACCCTTCGAAGACTCACTATCCTCAAATCCCATGACAGAAGCCTATGTCAGTGAAGGAACGATGGTTAATTCGGGTCAATTCGACGGAATGAAGAGCAACCATGCGTTGGACGCCATCGCTACCTACCTCGAACAAATGGGGATCGGAAAGAAAACCGTCAGTTTTCGGCTAAGGGATTGGGGAATTTCACGGCAACGATACTGGGGCGCGCCGATTCCTATGGTTCATTGCCCATCGTGCGGCATTGTTCCAGTGTCCGAATCGGACCTGCCGATTTTACTTCCCGAGGATACGGATCTTTTAGACGGGGGGCGCTCGCCACTCCCCGGCCTTGAACGGTTTGTTAATACCACCTGTCCGAAATGCGGCAACGTTGAGGCGAGGAGAGAAACCGATACCATGGATACGTTTGTGGAGTCCTCTTGGTATTTTGAGCGCTACTGCAGTCCTCATTTTAATGACGGTATGTTCGACAAAGCGGCTGTCGATTATTGGATGCCGGTTGATCAGTATATCGGGGGGGTTGAGCATGCGATATTGCACCTCCTCTATTCCCGGTATTTTACGCGAGTTCTTCACGACCTTGGCCTTGTCACATACAAGGAGCCGTTTGCGCGATTGTTGACGCAAGGGATGGTTTGCAAAGAAACGGTTTCGTGTCCGGAACACGGATATTTACTTCCAGAGGAGATCGTAGGAGACCTGCCCAACCGTATTTGCGTCAAGTGCAATCGAACCGTGACCATCGGCAGGATTGAGAAAATGTCCAAGTCGAAAAAGAATGTGATTGACCCGGGTGTCCTGCTGGAAAAATACGGTGCGGACGTTACACGGCTCTTTTGCCTGTTTGCCGCACCACCTGAAAAGGACCTTGAATGGAGCCATCAGGGCGTCGAGGGAGGATTTCGGTTCCTGAATCGTGTCTGGCGGTTGGCGACGAACTGGATGGATGTTGTCAGCATGGCAACACCGTATACCGGTTCCCCGAATCATCTTTCCGATGATCTAAGAAACCTGTATAAGGCGACGCACCAAACCATAAAAAAAGTGACCCATGATATTGAAGAACGATTTCATTTTAATACCGCCATCAGTGCGGTAATGGAACTTATAAATGCTTCCTATGGGTTTGATTCGTCCCTTGAAGACCCAAATACTGCACCCGTGATGCGATATACACTTGAATCGATCGTATTGCTTCTATCTCCTATCGTTCCTCATATCTGCGAAGAACTCTGGCGGAAGTTGGGTCATGAAGAAAGTGTTTTGCTTGCGCAGTGGCCGGCATTTCGCGAAGATGCCTTGGAAAAAGACGACCTTTTGATTGTGGTGCAAGTAAACGGAAAGCTTCGAAGCCGATTTTATGTGAGTTCAGATGTCGATGATAAAACCGTTGAAACCATGGCACTTGAAGATGACCGCGTTCAGAGGTTTGTTGGTGAAAGACCGGTAAAACGAGTGATTGTTGTTAAAAATAAATTGGTGAATATTGTTGTTTAATCATTACTGAAACAGGGGGAAAACGGTTGTGACGACGCAAAAGAAGAAACTTTGGATTGCTTTCATTCTGACTTTGATTCTGACAGCGTGTGGGTATCGATTTGTCGGCGGAGGGAGTTTCCCCGCCGAGATAGAATCTGTTTTCGTTGAAATATTGACCAACCGAAGTTCAGAAGTGGGTGTAGAAAACATCTTTACCAACGATCTCATTTATGAAATTACCCGTAAACGAGATGTTTATTTAGACAGCAAGGAGAGTGCAGAGGGGGTTCTGTCCGGCGCTATAGCAGCGATCACCGTTGAATCCGCCTCGCGACGTGGGGAAACAACTGCCATTGAACGGCGAGTGACTGCTCGTCTCGATTTAAAATTGACACAAGCAGGCGGTAACGTCGTGTGGGCAGCAAACGGTGTGACGGCAAACGAAACCTATGTGGTGGGGAATTCAAATCAAGAAACGGAAGACAACAAAAAGGAGGCCATTGAAACACTCTCAAGACGGTTTGCAGAGATCGTCTACAATCAATTGACCAGTAATTTTTAATGTCTCGGGCTAGTGCGTGAGGTTGTTGACCATTTTACTGAGACGAGATATTTTACGAGCAGCGGTCTTTTTATGGATAATTCCTTTTCGGGCGGTTTTATCAATAACCGATTTCGCATTCGTAAGTGTCTCAAGGACTGCTTCCTTGGGTTGATCTTTAACTGCTAGACGAACATCGGTAACGACATTTTTGACTCTCGTTTTCGCGGACTTATTGCGCGTTCGCCGATCGATGTTTTGCCGAGCGCGTTTGATAGCAGATTTGTGATTTGCCAATTTGTGTAACTCCTTTCATAAAGTTGAGAGCAAGACAATAATCAATGCATCCTAGCCTGTCAAGCTATTTTATGAATCGATTCGTCATGCTCGTTTTCTCATGTCCGAAAACGCTCGCGTAACAAAGGCGGCCGGCGTTGTCGGCACCGCCACGTTGCTGAGTCGAATTTTCGGCTACATACGAGATATGGTATTTGCCTGGTTTTTTGGTGCGGGACCGGTTTCAGATGCCTTTATCGCAGCGTTCAGAATTCCCAATATGTTGAGAAGGTTATTTGGAGAAGGTTCTCTTAGTATTGCCTTGGTTCCTGTTTTCACTGAATACCTAGCCCGAGACGGCAAGCAAGAAGCATTTAAATTAGCCGGTTCGGCGTTAAGACTTCTTTCAATTCTCTTGGCCGTGACCGCCATTCTGGGGGTTGTTTTTTCTCCCCTGATTATGAAAGCCATCGCCTATGGGTTCACCAGCTCTCCCGAAACGTTCGCTCTGGCGGTTCGTATCGCCCGAATCATGTTTCCCTACGTCTTTTTTATATGTCTCGTCGCTTTCAGCATGGGTATCCTGAATGCGTTGGGTCATTTTGCCGCCCCAGCATTGGCACCGGTGCTATTGAATCTTGCGATGATCGGTTCCATGATCCTGGTATCGTTTTTATCCACGGATGTGACACGCCGTGTTTATGGACTTGCGATCGGGGTATTAATCGGTGGCGTGTTGCAGCTGAGTTTGCAAATCCCCTTTTTAATAAAGAAAGGATTTATCTTCTGGCGCAAGGCCAAGATCTATCATCCCGGTCTTAAACGAATCGGCACCCTCATGCTTCCGGCAACTTTCGGTGCTGCTGTCTTTCAAATCAATACACTCATTCAAACCTTTCTGGCTTCATTGCTTCCTGGAGGCAGCCTATCGTATCTCTATTATGCAGATCGATTGGTACAGTTTCCTTTGGCTATTTTCGGCATCGCAACTGCCACAGCTGTGCTTCCCAGTCTGTCTCGGCAAGCGGCGGAAAACGATTTTCAGGGGCTTAAAAGCACCTTTGTCTATGCTTTAAATTTTGTCTTTTACATTACAATTCCATCCATGGTCGGTCTTATTGTTTTACGGGAACCCATTGTGGCGCTGTTGTTTAAACGGGGCGCTTTCAGCGCCGAAGCAACCAAATTGACGGCGGATGCACTTTTATACTATGCTATAGGCCTTTGGGCATTTTCAGTGGTCAGAATTGTTATTTCGACCTTTTATGCGTTACAAGACACCAAGACACCCGTAAAAATAGCGATTGTCTCTATTATCGCCAACATTTTGTTCGGTATCATTCTCATGGGACCGATGCGGCATGCGGGTCTTGCCCTGGCTTTAACGCTTTCTATGATCATTAATCTTGCGTTGTTAATCCGGGCCTTAAGAAAAAGGCTTGGTGCGTTGGGGGTAAAAGAGATGGGGATATCTCTTTGTAAAACAGTTTTGTCCTCGGCTCTCATGGGTGTTGTCGTTTGGGTTGCCGCGGTATATCTCATTTCACCGGATTATCAAAAATTGTCCGGACTTATTTGGGGGTTGTCCGCCAGTATTGTGATGGGTTTCATTCTGTATGGTTTTTTTTCGTTTTTGGTTGGAAGCCCGGAACTCCGAAGCATTTTATCGATTGTCAGAAAGGGACTGCGCCGAAAATGAGCTTCAAAGCAGGGATATTTTTATCGGTTGCCGTTGTTTTCCTGGTGTTGCTTTGTTTTCTTATCATTTTTGGCGACAATGGGATTAGGGAACTCAAGTATTTGAAACAACAGCAGGAGCATCTCATGGAAATAAACGGGGTGATCATTCGGGATAATCTTGCCTTGTATCGTAAAGTAGAGCGTTTGCAGACAGACCTTACATACATAGAGCGTGTGGCACGGAAAGAATTGGGTGTCATCGGAAAAGATGAAATCATACTTAAACTCAACGATTAGGGAACCGGTAAGAGATGGAAGATACCGAATTTTTTACAGCGACAATGGCAGGTTTATATGCACGCCAGGGGCATTATGAAAAAGCGGCGGAAATCTATCGATATTTATTGGAACGGGAACCCGAGCGGAGAGATGTTGCAGATGCGCTTCTGGAAATTGAAAAGAAGCTCTCTCAACAAACGCCGAAAACCGACGATGAGTTGGTTGCTTTGTTCGGAAGATTCTTTAACCTGATCCATCGATATGACCGACTGAAGCGGCTGAAGAGGTTGCGGAGTGAAGGCTTGTAATAACATGTTAGAAACGTTACACTATGTTTCGTTTGATACCGACCGTTTTTAAAGGAGTCCGAAGATGAAAACACAAATTAGGGAAAGCGGTATTTTTATTGGCATTGCGTTTGTGTTTATGGCGGTTTTATTTTTCTCGGCTTGCTCTTCCACGCAGAATAACTCCGGATCTTCATCAACAGAGCTAAGTTCCAAAGGTGCAGTCCCCTTATATTATGACTTCGGAGACATACCCATACCGAAAGAACTATCCGTTATCGACAAATCGACCTATATTATCGAGAAATCCGATGGGTATCCGGAGGGTTTTCTTGCCTTGAAGGGCCGGGTCACCCGAAACTCTCTGATCACTTACTTCAAAAACGGAATGGCCAATGACAATTGGCAGCTTGTCGCTGTGTTTAAGTCCCCGCGGCTAAACGCCTTTATGTTGTTTCAGAAAGAAAACAGGCGATGTATCATCTATATACAGGAGGAAAATCTAACGACTCAGGTGCAGGTCGCCGTCGCTCCCACAGTGCGTTAGGGACTCGGAAAAAATAAAACACCCCAGTATGGCCTAAAGAGGGGATGGTCGATGGGCGTCTTTATCAAAAATCGAAAACCTTATCACTGCTGGTAAAGGTTACCATGCATATCACCCCTCCGGGGTGAACCAAAGCCGGACCCTCTGGCCCCGGATCTTTACTTATATGAGACTTCGAGACAAACAAATCATCCTGGGAGTGTGCGGTGGAATTGCAGCCTACAAGAGCGTTGAGTTGCTAAGATTGCTCAAGAAAGAAGGTGCAGATGTACGGGTAATCATGACACAAAACGCTCAATGGTTTGTCGGCCCCCTTTCCTTTGAAGCGTTATCCGGCCTTTCTGTCTGTACAGATCTATTTGAAAAGACCGAGAATGCCAGCATTCGACATATCCAATGGGCAGAAACCGCAGATGCCGTGGTTATTGCGCCGGCCACAGCAAATATCATCGGTAAACTGGCAAACGGATTGGCAGATGATGCGTTGAGCACGTTTATGCTCGCAGTTACTTGTCCGATAATTCTTTGTCCTTCCATGAACACCCGCATGTATGAAAACAAAGTGGTGCAGCGGAATTTGACCGCGCTAAAGAATGACGGTTACATTCTGCTTGAGCCTGGATCCGGCGCTCTTGCCTGTGGTACGGTTGGACCTGGACGATTGCCCGAGCCGGTAACCATTTTTGAAAAAATCATCGTGTGCGCCTCTTCAAAGGATTTATGTGGGAAACATGTTCTGGTCACAGCCGGTCCTACCATGGAACCGTTGGATCCTGTTCGATTTATCAGTAATCCGTCTTCCGGAAAAATGGGTTATGCTCTGGCAAAAGCGGCGGTTTCCCGGGGAGCGACCGTGACTCTGATTACCGGACCCACTGTATTGCCGGATCCAATAGATGTTACCGTCATTCGAGTTCAAACCGCAGCAGAAATGGCCCAATCCGTATTCGAACACATGAATAAAGTTGACGTTATTGTGAAAGCTGCCGCTGTTTCTGATTATCGCCCCATTGAAACCTCCCAGCGAAAAATCAAAAAACACCAGAAACAATGGGCGATACGCTTTGAGAAAACAGAGGACATCTTAAAGGAGCTGGGACGCCGAAAGAAAGACACGGTTTTGGTGGGTTTTGCAGCTGAGACCGAAACGCTGGAAAAGAACGCAACATTAAAACTATCTGAAAAAAATCTCGATATGATCGTAGGAAACCTTATTGGTACAGAAAATTCCGGCTTCCAATCGGAAACAAATACGGTCACATTGTTTTACAGAGACGGGGCGAAAGAGTCACTGCCATCCATGAAAAAAGAGCGTTTGGCGCACCTTCTTTTGAACCGCATCATCGAGCGGTTTCTGAACCCGCAGCAGAGTGCGGCATAAGGAACATGGAATCGATTATAAAAAACGGTCATACAAAAAAGATACTGGAAACCATCGATCAGATACAAAGCGGTTTTCGATTGCTCTCCGAGATGGGGTGCAAGGGTTTTGACTGTTCAAAACAGAGCATGGACATTGTATCACGCTGGGGAAGGATACGAGCAGATCATCCCGAATCGCTTGCGGAGATACGAAAAGACCTTGGTGATTGTCATCGGTGCAGGCTGTCTCAGCACCGTCGAAATATCGTTTTCGGTACCGGCAATCCCCGGGCATCGCTTGTCTTTATCGGCGAAGGCCCCGGTTACGATGAAGATATACAGGGGGAACCTTTTGTGGGGGCAGCCGGTCAGCTTTTGACAAAAATCATACAGGCGATTCAACGGACCAGAGAGCGTGTGTACATTTCCAATATCGTCAAGTGCCGACCGCCGAATAATCGAAACCCGAAGACCGATGAGATTCAGACATGTTACCCATTTTTACACCGTCAAATTCAAGCCATTCACCCCAAGTTTATCTGTGCGTTGGGAACAATCGCGGCTCAGAGCCTTCTTCAAACGGAACAACCGATATCGGCGCTCAGAGGAAAATTTCATAACTATAGAGGAATAAAGGTTTTGCCAACTTACCATCCTGCCTATCTTCTTCGAAATCCCGAAAAAAAACGAGCGGTCTGGGAGGATATGAAGGAGCTTATGACAGCGATGGGAATCGATTTTGGATAAGCCCATGAAGAAATTTTTTATTGTTTTGTTAAATGTTATGGTATTCGTGTGCGGCTCTTTAAACGCTCCCTGCACAATTCAGGCAGAGAGCCGGGAGGTTTATGTCATCAACGTTACGGGTGCCATCAGTCCCGGGACGATGGATTTCATTAAAACCGGAATCAACAAAGCATCCGATAAAAACGCCGCCTGCATTATCATTGAACTCGATACACCCGGGGGACTCGCCGAGTCCATGCGCCAAATCGTGATGGCCATTTACAGTAGTAAAGTGCCGGTTGCGGTATATGTGTCACCCAGCGGCGCACGGGCGGCTTCTGCGGGGGTGATGATCACCATGGCTGCAGATATTGCTGCCATGGCGCCTGGAACGAACATCGGGGCTGCCAGTCCCGTTGGTCTTGGTGGAAAACAAATCGACAAGACCATGTCCAAAAAGATCATTAACGATATGGTGGCCTTTACCAAAGGTATTGCAAAAAAACGGGGTAGAAACATTACATGGGCGGAACGAGCGGTGCGGGAAAGCGTCTCTGTCACGGAATATGAGGCACTAAAGGAAAATATCATCGATATTGTGGCAGAAGACATCAATGATCTGATCCGACAGATGAACGGTCGAGAAGTGGAGGGGAAGGGTTCCCTTGATCTTTCGAATATAGAGCAAATCAGGTTGGAGGAAACCTTTCGAACAAAGGTGCTCAAGACCATTAGCAACCCCAATATTGCCTATATTTTGCTGCTCATCGGGCTGGCTGGACTCTATTTTGAATTTTCGCATCCCGGCGCCATTTTCCCAGGCGTTCTCGGTGGGATTTCATTGATCTTAGCCTTTTTTGCGTTGCAGACGCTACCGGTCAACTACGCTGGATTTCTGCTTATCATTCTTGCCATTGTGTTATTCATCATGGAAATGAAGATCACAAGCTACGGGCTGTTGAGTGTGGCGGGCATTATCTCGCTTTTGTTGGGCTCGCTGATGCTTTTTGATAGCGGTATCCCCGGGATGAGGATTTCCTGGCGGGTTTTGATTCCGACACTAACACTGGTTTCGGGTTTTTTTGTTTTGGTTGCCAGTCTCGTGTTTAAATCGCAAGTAACCACTCCCAGAACCGGTGCGGCCGGTATTGTTGGAGAAATTGGCGTCGTAAAGCAGGCGACGATGCCCGATGGAAAAATACTGATCCATGGCGAGTTGTGGCACGCGATGTCCAAAGAACCTATCGCTGAAGGTGCCAGGGTTCGGGTTACGAAACTTGAAAATCTGGTTCTTGAAGTCGAACCGGTGGATGAGTAAAGATCCGGGTCCAGAGAGTCCGGCTTCGGTCCATCCCGGAGGGGTGATAGGCATGGTAACCTTTACCATCAGTGATAAGGTTTTCGATTTTTAATAAAAAAAGGAGACGCCTATGATTACCATCATTACTGTCATTGTATTGGTTGTTCTTTTTCTGTCCTCAGCGATTCGCGTATTGAACGAATACGAGCGTGGGGTGATATTTCGATTGGGTCGTGTGCTAAAAGCCAAGGGTCCCGGTCTTATCATTCTGATTCCCCTTGTGGATAAGATGGTGAAGGTGAGTCTTCGCCTTGTGGCCTTGGATGTGGATCCGCAGGATGTCATTACGCGGGACAACGTATCGGTCAAGGTAAATGCCGTCATCTATTTTAGGGTCATCGAACCGGTTAAGGCGGTCATTGAGGTTGAAAACTATCAATATGCCATGTCTCAGCTTGCCCAAACAACGTTGCGGAGTGTATGCGGTCAGGCAGAGCTGGACGAACTGCTGGCCGAGAGAGATAAAATAAATTCCCAGTTGCAGGAGATTCTCGATATTCATACCGATCCTTGGGGTATAAAGGTCGCCACCGTGGAACTGAAACATATTGATTTGCCTTCAGAGATGCAACGGGCCATGGCCAAACAAGCCGAAGCAGAGCGGGAACGTCGGGCAAAGGTTATTAACGCTGAAGGAGAATATCAAGCGGCGGAAAAATTGGCGGATGCTGCCGAAATTATCCAAGAGCGACCGGTGGCGCTTCAGCTACGTTATCTGCAGACCATGCGCGAGATGTCGGCTGAGAGCAATACCAATACCATTTTACCGTTTCCAATGGATCTCTTCCGGCCCCTGTTAATGGCGTTCGAAAAAGAAAAAACACCGACCGAATAAGACCCGGTATCGTGATTCGAAAACGATATCGGTGATTCACTGACAAGATTAGTCATCTACTATTGACATTATTAGTATAATCGGTTTATTTAAATAAATTCTGCGTGAGGGAACACGCAGACAATGCGCGTTGACGATTCAGGCACTTGAGCGTACAAGCGTAACTGATACGACTCATAAATGAGCGGGGGCTTTTTGATAGCCTCCGCTTCTGCTTTTCCCATAAGGCTTGGAAAGGAGAAATGAAGGATATGGCGAGTAAAGAAAAGGGCGGCAAAGAAAAACCGCTCGACAAGATGACAGCAACGGAATTGCGGGAAGCTGCAAAGGAAATCCCCAATATTGCCGGTGTTCACGGTATGAACAAACCAGAGCTCATCGCCGCAATTAAAGTAGTTCGGGGAATTAAAGAAGAAAAAGTAAAAAAAGCGGATGCTTCCGTTCGAGAAATTAAAAAAAAGATAAAACTGCTGAAAGAGAAACAGGAAACCGCCGCAAACACCAAAGATAAGAAAACGGCCACGATTTGCCGGCGTCGCATATCACGATTGAAAAAAAAGACACGCAGAGCTGCAGCTTAGTGATAATATGATCAATCCTGCTGCTGTTGCATTTGATATTGACAGTGTTATTGCCGACACGATGCAGTTGTTTCTGGATATTGCCAGGGACCATTACCGAATTAATAAAATCCGGTATGAGGATTTTACGGCGTATGATTTAAACGAATGCCTTGATCTTGACGAGGCCGTTATCACAGCAATTGTTGAACGGATACAGGATGGTCGATATACAGCGAGCTTAAAACCCATTATCGGTGCACCCGAGGTTTTGGCCAAATTGGGTCGGTATCACAGCCCCGTGCGGTTTGTAACCGCCCGCCCCCATCCGGGTCCGATTCATGAGTGGTTGCGCAGAACGTTACCCTTGGATCCGCTGGACTTTGAAATCGTTGCCACCGGCTCTTATGAGGGCAAAATAATTGTATTACAGGAAAAAGCCGTTGATTACTTTGTGGAGGATAGGCTGGAAACGTGTTATTCGGTGCAAGCTGCCGGCATCACCCCCATATTGTTTAAACAACCCTGGAATCGAAAACCGCATTCCTTTATAGAAGTTGAAACGTGGCACGAGCTTGAGTGCTTAATGGATATCGGATGATACCCCCTGATATAACACACGTGATATCCCAATTCCTCGAATCCCTTATGTCAGAGAAAGGATATTCGGTACATACCTGCCGCGCCTATCGAAATGATCTGGAAGCGTTCGTTCGTTATATTCAGCAGAAGCGATCATTCGGAACAAAAGCAGAATTCAGAAACAATAGAATCACATGGAACAGGATCAACTCCTTGGTAATCAGAGAATACTTGGGGTTTCTGCACAAGAAAAACAAAAAAATTACCATTGCACGCAAACTATCGGCGCTTCGCTCATTTCTTAGATATCTGATGAAACAGGGACTCATAACCGATAATCCGGCGGATATGGTTTTAACTCCGAAACAGGAAAAAAAGATACCCAGCTATGTATCCGTGGATGGTATGTTTCGGCTGCTGGAATCCGTTGAATCCGACACTCTTTTGAATCGAAGAAATCAATCGATCCTGGAAACCTTATATTCCACCGGTATCCGGGTATCTGAGCTTTCGGGGCTCAACGTCGTTGACGTCGATTTTAGAAAAGGCCTTGTTCGTGTTTTGGGCAAGGGAAACAAGGAGCGACTGGTTCCCATCGGACGGAAGGCGCTGGATGCAATATCCGCTTACCGGAAACGTTTACAACGGGAGGCTGGAGAGAAATTTTCACCCGATCGTAACGGTCCTCTTTTCTTGAATAAAAATTACGGGCGGTTGACCACACGATCCATTGCCCGTATTCTTAAAAAAAAGGCCGAAACCAGTGGGTTGCTGTCACCGATGTCACCGCATGTGATACGCCACTCATTTGCGACCCATATGCTGGATGCCGGTGCAGATTTAAAAGTTATACAAGAACTTTTGGGCCATAGCAGCTTGTCAACGACCCAAAAATACACTCATGTTAGTGTGGACCGTCTCATGGCGGCATACGATAAAGCCCATCCCAGAAAATAGGCGGGATCCGGATTTTTAGAGAGTAAATGATGACGTTTAAGGCAACGACCATACTTGCGGTTCGGCGAAACGAAAAACTTGCGGTCGCCGGCGACGGACAGGTGACGCAAAACGACAGCGTGTTAAAGCACCATGCGGTGAAAGTAAGAAAGCTTTATAATGACAAAATCGTTGTGGGATTCGCCGGGGCAACGGCAGATGCGTTGAATCTATTTGATCGATTTGAATCAAAGCTTGAGCGTTACAACGGAAACTTGACGCGTTCGGCCGTTGAGTTAGCCAAAGATTGGCGAACCGATCGGTATTTGAGGCGTCTCGAGGCTTTGATGATCACTGCGGATTCCAGCCGAATGTTTCTTATATCGGGAAATGGCGATGTGATCGAACCGGACGAGGAGATCATCGGCATCGGCTCCGGCAGTGTCAGTGCGCGAGCTGCGGCTACCGCTTTAATGAAATATACCGAACTGGACGCCCGGCGTATCGTGGAAGAGGCCATGAAGATTGCCGCTTCCATCTGTATTTATACAAATGAGGCGATAACCATTGAAGAACTCGGGGAAACCCCGAAGTAAAATACTATTTAGGCATTGCAAAAAATATGAGCACATTACGACCATCTGAAACCGTTAAAGAATTGGACAAATACATTATCGGGCAACACAACGCAAAACGTTCCGTTGCCATTGCTTTGAGAAACCGATGGCGCCGCCGCCAGGTTCCCGAAGATCTTAAGGATGAAATTGCACCGAAAAACATCATTTTGATCGGTCCCACCGGTGTCGGAAAAACCGAAATTTCTCGACGACTATCCAAGCTAACGGATTCCCCATTTATCAAAGTCGAAGCTTCAAAGTTTACCGAGGTCGGTTATGTGGGGCGGGATGTGGAATCCATGGTGAGGGATATCGTCGAGCTGACCGTCAGTATGCTTAAATCTCGTGAGCAAGAAGCGGTTAAAGACAAGGCATGGCAAAATGCCGAAGAGCGGATGCTCGATCTTTTGCTTCCAAAGTCAACGACCCAACCGGTGCCAACGCAGGGAACCTCTGAAACATCTGCTGTTGAAAGCACTTCGGAAGATCAGGTATCCACTCGAGAAAAACTTCGCAATATGCTTCGAAAGGGGAAATTGGCCAATCGCTCTGTGGATCTCGATGTTTCGGACCGAAGCATGCCGGTGGTGGAGATCTTTTCAAATGTCGGTATGGAAGAGCTTGGTATGAACTTTAGAGATATGTTCGGGAACATGTTTCCCAAAGGAACAAAGAGACGAAAGCTACCGGTGAATGAGGCCATGAAGGTTTTGGCTCAGGAAGAAGCCCAGGCACTTGTTGATCTAGATAAAGTGGTCAGTCAAGCGATTGACAAGGTTGAACAGACAGGAATTATTTTTCTAGATGAAATCGATAAGATTGCTGGAAAAAACAGCGGCCAGGGTCCTGATGTCTCCCGAGAAGGAGTGCAACGGGATCTGCTCCCCATCGTCGAGGGGTCTACGGTAACCACCAAGTACGGAGCCGTTAAAACCGATCACATTCTTTTTATCGCATCCGGTGCGTTTCACGCCACCAAGCCTTCGGATCTGATACCCGAACTTCAAGGGCGATTTCCCATCCGGGTGGCGCTCGATTCGTTGGGTAAAAACGAGTTTATGAGAATATTGATCGAACCCCAAAATGCGTTGGTGCGTCAGTATATCGCCCTTCTTAAAACCGAAGGAATCGATGTGATTTTTAAAGATGATGCCATTCGCAGAATTGCGGACATTGCCGAAGACGTTAATAACTTAACGGAGAATATCGGCGCAAGACGGCTTCACACGATCATGGAGCGGCTCCTTGAAGACATCTTATTCGATGCACCGGATATTGAAGATACACAGATTGTCATCGATGAACGGTATGTGGATGCAAAACTAAAGGATATCAAAGAAGACGAAGATCTGAGCCGCTATATCCTGTAGCCTCTGTCGGTGTTTACGGGTCCGAGCTTATTCAACGGGCATATTCAAATAGACATTGTCAAATGAGCAGAACATTGGATAAAAGGAAAACGATGAATCCAAATGTTGCAGATATTCTCGTCGAGGCGCTTCCATACATTCGGCAATTTTTCGGCACAACGATCGTAATTAAGTATGGCGGTCATGCCATGGTCGATGAGCAATTGAAGGAAGATTTTGCCCGGGACATCACCCTAATGAAGTTTATTGGTTTAAATCCGGTGGTGGTTCACGGTGGTGGGCCTCAGATCAATACCGTTCTCGATCGTATGGGGATCCGGCCGACATTTGTACGGGGTATGAGGCTCACGGATGCAGAAACCATGGATGTTGTGGAAATGGTCTTGGGTGGGAAAATAAACAAGGCCATTGTCGCACAAATTCACCAGCAAGGGGGAAAAGCGGTTGGGTTGAGTGGCAAGGATGGGGGGCTTATCATTGCAAAAAAACTTCATATCGTGCACCAGGAAGATGAAGATAAACCTCCGGAAATTATCGACCCGGGCCTAGTGGGTGAAGTAACCCAGGTAAATCCGGATATCATCGATACCCTTACGAAACGGGGCTTTATTCCGATTATAGCACCTGTTGGCTGTGGCGAAGCCGGTGAAACCTACAACATCAATGCAGATCTTGTGGCAAGTAGTATCGCCGGGGCGCTTTCCGCAGGCCGACTTA
>JAHEHB010000392.1 GCA_024644775.1 Deltaproteobacteria bacterium | reverse complement strand
TTTTTGCGGAATCTGTTCTATCGAAACAATCCATCCAAACAGGGTCACCGCGGCTAGGAGAATGAGGACCAAAGAACTCATTTTGACGACCGTTTCGCCAAGCCGAATGAGTTTTTTCAATGTCATCGTACGGTAAATAAACGAAAGAATGAGTGCATAAAACGAAGCGGCAACCGCCGCTTCAGTGGGAGTGAACACCCCTGAATAGATCCCGCCGATAAGGATAAGAGGCGTGAGCAGCGGCCATATCGCCCTTTTGAAGGCAGAGCGGATTTCATGAAAAGAAGTCCGGTCAGATTTCGGAAAATTTCGTTTGCGGGAAATATGAAAGCAGAAGATAGACAGCACCACCCCCATCAGCAACCCTGGTATAATGCCGCCAATGAACAATGCGCCGACCGAAACATCCGCAACAACAGCGTATATGACCATGGGGATGCTCGGCGGAATGATAGGACCGATGATGGCCGAGCTTATGGTAACAGCAGCGCTGTAGGGTTTTGGAAACCCTTTTTCATGCATGGCATGCGCACTCATGGCACCAATACCCGAAGTATCTGCAACAGCTGATCCCGACATGCCGGAAAAGATAATGGAAGTCAGAATATTGACATGGCTGAGACCTCCCGGTATGTGCCCCACCAGTTTATTGGCAAAGTCAAACAGCCGATTGGTAATCTTCCCCTCATTCATCACCTGGGCAGCTAAGATAAAAAACGGTACCGCCACCAAGATAAAACTGTAAATGCCATTTATAGTAATTTTAAACGCGTGCATTACATCCTGGCCAGTCATCAAAAAGTAGACCAACGAGGCAGCAAGAAAGGAATAAGCGACCGGACACCCCAGGAAAAAAAGGGCCGCCACCAGAATGAAAAACAACCAGATTGTCATAAGGTTTCCCCTTCATCCGAATGGGCCGGTACCGTCCGGTTTATCTTTCGCAGGAGATTTGGAATCTTCATTGCGCACAGTACGACTGAACATAAGAAAAACAGAGTGCCGGATAAATAAAAAAACGTATACGGAATCTGTGTGATATTAAAGGTGAAAATCCAGCTTTGTTTAAGATGACGGATGGAAGCGGGAACAAAGAAAATACACACAACCATAAACACGAGATTAAACACAATCTCAAGGTATTGCTGGCTTCGTGTTGGAAGAAACCTTGAAACAACGTTCATTCGGATCATGTCACCGTCTTTAACGACGCTGGTGGCCCCGATAAACACCATCCAGACAAACAGTAACATGGCTATTTCGTCTATACCGAGCAGGGGGGTATTGAGGACAAACCGAGAAAATATCTGAATCAGCAGAAGTATGAATGTTCCTGATAGGCAAAAAAGGACTACAGACAGCCAGATTGTTTTGAGCATGCGCTCTATTTTCTGCATTGTGCCCCTCGAAAAAAGGAAACCGTGTTCTTTACAAATGGTTGGCAAAGAGTATGCAATTGTCAGGATTTTTCTTAAACGCTGAATCGTTGTTGTCTATTAGATTTTCGGATTCGAGCGGATGTAAGTCGGGAGGACCGTCCTGACGGAAGATCCTCCCGGTAATACAACACATAACAGATCATTTAACGGCTTTAATTTTGTCGATCATTCCAGCGCCCCAATCCTTTTCAAGCTTTCTTGCGGCTTTCTCTGCTCTCATCCGAAACGGTGTCAAATCCGGCGGGGTGACCACTTGCATCCCCTCTTTTTTTAACTCTGCGATAAGGGAGGCTTCACCGTCTTTGGTTAGTTTGTTCGATACGTCACCGCCGTGTTTGAATCCTTCCATGAAGATGTCTTTGTATTTATCGGGAATCTTATCCCAGCTCCCTCTATTCATAATCGGAACAATCGGAGCAATCACGTGGTTGGTAAGAATCAAATACTTTTGGACTTCATGAAATTTTTGCAGGTAAATCGTCGGGATCGGGTTTTCTTGAGCATCAACTGTACCGGTTTTCAGTGCCAGGTACAATTCCGGAAATGCAATCGGAGTCGGTTTTGTTCCAAGCGCATTGGCAAATTGGTAGGCTATCGGAGCATCATAGATACGCATCCGCACTTTGGAAAGCGCATCTGGTGTCGTTCCCATAATATTGGATGTCAAGGTACGGGTTCCATAATACCATGTACCCAAAATAACAACCGTCTTGGCTTCTTTCTCAAATCCCCCGTACAGTTCTTTACCGATTTCCCCATTGCAGGTTTTCATCAGATGCTCGGGATCGCGGAACATGTAAGGAAAATTGAGTACTCCAGCCGGCTTGTGATACCGACTCATTTCTGCTGGAGCTGTCGCTGCGAGATCGTATTGCCCCTGTTGAAGATCCAGCAGCAATGTCCGGTGAGAGCCGAGCTGCCCTTTGGGGAACACCTGAATTTCAATTGCACCGTTCGTTTTTTCTTTAATGTATTTCCCGGCTGCCTCAAATCCCTTAAAAACAGGCTCGGTCGGACCGATGACCATGTTCGTTCTAAATACGATCTTTTCACCGGCAGCTCCCACACTAGAACCCAAAGAGAGCAACAGTAGTAATGAAATTACGACAACAACTAATTTTTTCATACCAACATCTCCTTTCTTTTAATGGTTACGCTCAATTGACTTACGGCAACATGCCTCGAACACCCTTAGGTGATCGATTCCCTCTGGGCGAGGGCTCTAAAAAAACGCGATGATTTTTCCGGCTTTGGGAAGGTCAGATTGCAGGGAAACGCCTCTCATCAATCCGTTAATATTGAGTTGATCGAGGATGTCACTCACAATGGCACTGTAAAATGGGGATAACCTTTGAATCAGGTTTTTTGTTTCCTTGCTGATAACTGGTTGTTCCATAGTAAACTCCAATGAATATGAACCGTCTACCAAGCCGTAAACCCACCATCTACGACTAGATTTGCCCCGGTCATATAAGATGACGCTTCGGAAGAGAGAAAAATAATCGCCCCGTTGAGCTCATCTTCACGTGCTTGACGACCCAGGGGTACTTTTGCACAGAAATTTTTGATAAACTCAGGATCCATGCCTTCGCGACCAATACCCCCTGGGGTGAGCGTATTCACCCGAACGCCCTTTTGGGCCCAGTAGGTGGCCAGATATCGTGTGATATTCGGGATACCTGATTTCGATGCCGGATAAGCAATCGGTTTGATAAACGGCTTGCCTGTTTTTTTCAGCTGATACTCATAGATCGCCTGATTGGGAGATACCAAGCCATAGGCCGAACAAATATTAATAATGGAACCCCGACCGGCTTTTGCCATATCACTGCCGATGACCTGACAGCATAAGAAAATCCCTTTGAGATTCGTTTCAATGATCCGATCCCAAGTTTCTTCCGGGTAGGTTTCGAACGGGCCGGTCTCTTCGGGCGGCGCCCCGGGTGGAACATCTATCCCCGCATTATTCACCAGCACATGAGGCACTGACCATTTTTCGACCACTTCTTGATGACCCGCCTCCAGGCTCGCTTTACTTCTCACGTCCGCTTCAATGAAGATGATGTTATCGTCTGCATCCGGAAACTTTTGTCTAAGGACCGCTTCATCCGGAATTTTTCGATTGAATATGGCCACCTTTGCCCCATACGCCACCAATGCCTGTGTAAAAAAGGTCCCGAGATACCCCAGGCCGCCGGTTACGACAGCAACCTTGCTTTCCAAACTGAATAAATCCTTCATGTCCACCTCCAACTTCGATTTTTTCATACCGATAAATGATCCTATCGAGGGATTACCCTTCATCTATTATCTTTAACAGTATTAATTTAGTCCAATTTTGATTTCCTCCATAAAATCATTATACAAGGCGGAAATATTGACTGTTTTTTCGTCCCCATCATGGACGATCAAACGATATTTCAATGTTAGGGATTCACCCATTCGTAACCGCTTTTGGTTGGTGCAGAATGGATTTGCCGTGAAAACTCCCCAGTCATACGTATACCAAGTCCCAACTGTATCCGGGTAAGGAAAAATTGCAATGCCGGCTGTGTTTTTTCCGCCGACAGGGCCGGAATAGTCAACCCAATTCGATGCAGTTCCTGTGATAGCATCCCCACCAATACGTCCTTCGGCATCGGTTAGGGTGCCCCCGTGGTTTACCCGCATCGATTCTGAAACGCGCACGTTAAAGTATGCATGCCGCGTCGGTCCAATGGTTAAATCCCATTCGGTCGACAGCAGTTGAGATCGAATATCGATAATATGCCACTGCTCACCTGGTTTTATATCGAATGTCCGAACTTCGTTAGCCACAACCCGTCCATCTTCGGCCGCCCACTCGACAGGACCTCTCCATTCATTGGTCTGCACGATACGATAAAGGGTTGAACTCTCTTCGGTGCCTTGAATCGCTGTTTCCAGAATGCGGCCGGGACTGCGTCCCTGGAATGTCTGGTTCAAATAGAAACAATAGGTATAATCTTCCCAGCGATCCCCGGAAACCGGCATGTGAACATGCAGGTGGTCGGTTCCGATCCAAAGGGAGTTATGATGGGGGTGATCGGCCGGACTTTCGGTTGTTACCATAAATCCGGCAGGAGAAAAAACTGGGTACAGATAAGGTCGAAACTCACCTTGTGTATAGGCAAGAATTTCTTTTCCTTGCCAACACAGCATTCGACGATGGGTTTTTGCCCATGCGCCTTGAGGAAGGGCAATACCTTCTGTTTCAAAAGAAAAATGTGTCATGGTTCTCATTCTTTTCCTATGGGTGTGTCCTATTCAGGGCCCGATCCAGTTCGTCAAGGTGAGGCTCAATGCCGGAAAATAGGTTACAACACACAAGACTAAGATAATGGTCAGGAGAAAAGGCAACGCGGTATAGAACACTCCGGCAACGCTCGCACGGGCAATGCGTGCTGTTGTAAAGACCAACATACCCATGGGCGGGGTCAATGCCCCCATCACCAGGTTAATTACCAGCACTATTCCGAAATGAATGGGATCGATGCCGCCTGCCGTGATAATCGGGATGAGGATTGGCACCAGGATAACCATCGCAGCCACCAGCTCCATTATGAGCCCCACAAGCAAAAGAAAAACGTTTAACAGCATTAAAAGAACAACCGGTTCGGAGGTCATTTCACCCAAGCCC